>JAURLM010000004.1 GCA_030831265.1 Chloroflexota bacterium | reverse complement strand
GACTCCGGGTCTGGTTTAAGCCGCTTCACTGATTCCAGCGTGACGATCTGGTCAAACAGTTCATTCCACTGGAACTGCGCCAGCACTTTGTCTACGTATTCGCGCTCACCTGATGTCACCAGTGCCATTGGAACTTTGGCTACATCCAGTCGACGCAGTAGATCGTCCGCACCGGGCTTAGAGGCAATGCCATCTGCGAACAGCGATTCCCATGCCGGGAGATACGCGTCGAAAACATGCTGGCCTGATGGAAGACCGTAATGGTCAGCAAGCATCTGCATCCCGGGCATGATTCCGTGTCCGAAGGTCACGGGATGATCTTCAGCGGGTTCAGAGATACCAAGCGACGCCAGCGCTGCATGTTCTGCCCGGACATGCAGCGGCCCGGTATCGACAAGCGTCCCATCGAGGTCGAAACACGCTGCCCGCAGGTCAATTGGCTCAGACTTAAGTCGCAATCGCCATACCAGACTTACCCACGCCCGAACCTTCGGCAAACACCAGGTCGTCGATCTCTTTCTTGAGCGAGTCAGACATATCCCAATCGCCTGGAAGGTCGTCGTTCATTTCCTGCGGAGTCTTGGCGCCAACGAGCGCAACGCTGACAATCGGGTTCTTCAGTACCCACGCTATCGCCATTTGAGCGACTGTCTTTCCGTTGTCGGCAGCAATGCCCTTCAACTTCTCAACGACAGCAACGTTCTTTGCGAGATTCTCCGGGCCCCAGCTCTGGATGCCGAAGTTGTCACCTCGGCGACGCCAGTCATCTTCACCAAACGCTTGGTCTGCCTTCCATGCACCTGAAAGGAGACCGTGTGCGAGGGAGCCATACGCCATGATGCCCATTCCGTGTGATTCGACAAACGGCATCACATCAGCTTCCGGCCTCCGGTCGAAGATGTGGTAACCAATCTGGTTGGTGACGATGGGAGACGTTTGGAGACACTCCTGCATCATCTTGACGCTGTGGTTGGAGACGCCAGAGTGGCGAATCTTCCCTGCCTTTTTCGCATCCTCCAGCACCTGCATCGGCTCAGAATGAGGGCGGGTGTGATCAGGCCAGTGAATCAGGAACAGGTCTATATAGTCTGTCTGCAGCCGTTTGAGGCTGTCATCGATGGACTTGCGCAGTTTCACCGGGTCGGAGTCGGCCACAGTAGCCGCAGTTCGGTCAGGAATATCCCGGCGCCACTCACGTGCGCCTTTGGTGACAAGGACAATATCCTTCCGGAACGACTTTATAGCTTTGCCCATAAGCTCTTCGCCGTATCCCCATCCGTAAACGGCAGCGGTATCGAACAACGTGACACCACCGTCGTATGCCGCCTGTGCCGCTTTCATGGCCTCGGCATCGTCGAGATCACCGTACATCCCCCGGCCCATAGGCCAGCCACCGTAACCAATTACGCTCGTCTCAAGTCCGGATGTCCCGAATGTGCGGGTTCTCATCTCAATTACCTTTCGCCTAGGTTAATTCAGTAGTTTGTGGCAGCACAACAAGTGGGATGCAATGCACCGGTAGTTTTGCTGCCGTTTGGCCGTAAGTCAATTCAATCTATTCAAATGTCAGTGACCCGAATCCGGGCACGCCTGGTGCATCTCTCAAAATTGCACCTGCGTGAATCGTCACGCTGACACTTTGTCCTGCAGGAACGGTCAACGCCGTACCGTTTTCCTGCGCCTGTTTCAGTCCGCCGTTGTGGAAACTCGTGCATGGCTCAAGTCCCAGGTTGTAGCACCTGCCGTACCAGGGATAACCGAAGCCACCGGCGAAGTTTCGCCAGAACCAGAGATACTTGAATACGTCAGCGGGATACGAGACTGCCCAGCCAACCCCATCCGGGTTCATCAGTGCGTACCAGCCCTCGGCCATACCGGTCATGTAAGCCATGTCCAGAGACCTGTCCGACGGCGGTGGTATGTGCGAGAAGTCAGTTTCTGTGCCGTCTGCCAGAGGAACTACAGGCCACGGGCCTTCATGCCCCGGCTTGAGCTTGGAGTTGGCGTCGATAGCTTCGGGATGAGTGAGTACAGTGCATTCAGGTACGTACAGTTTCGTGTCACCTGACAGGAACGGAGGGCCAATGGCAATGTGTTCAAGCCAGACGGCGTCCTGGTCCTCGCCACCATCATTAGTCAGAGTTTCATCAAACTGCAGCATCGACGAGTCGGCATGTAGGGTCAGTGTTTTCTCAATGGCGAATGGTGTGCGCACACTCTTGGCCCGGAATCGTACCGACACCTCTTCCGGCGTATCGCATACAACCTCAACATCCCACGGGATCGTGTTCACATCCCCGTGCAATCCCATCTCTGCACCAGCGACCGTGTCAGGGTAACCGCCGTGCGGCACCGCCGTCTGCCAGCCACCTTCGTAGTAGTCAAGCCATACAGAACCCGGATCACCAGTCGGCGGTACTGATAGAGCGGGGTCACGAACTCCCCACGGCGTTCGCCACATGAACTCGGTATCAGTCGGCTTGTAGACGAACGAGTAGATGTCCGCACCCTTGTCAGCCAGGACGATGATACGGACGAAGCTGTTTTCCAGCACGACAGTCTTAAGACCACGGTAGGTCCACGAGTCTGAAACGCGACATCCGTGAGTACGTTCGTCCTGGTAATGCATTTCCGGCTGTTTCTCCGTCAGGATTGAGGTTTTATCAGGATGCGGAATACGTCTTTTTCCGGCCGCAACATCCGATTGAATCCATCTTCAATCGCCCGTTCCAGTGGAATCTTTGATGTTATGAGTTGCTTTACTTTGATGCGGCCTGAGCCAATCATGCTGACCGCAGCGGCCATGTCACCGGGACCGGCTGCCACTGAACCAACGATCTTCCGTTCAACTCCAACAATGTTGTTAAAGTTCATCTGTGGTGTCGCTGAATAGATTCCGACAAGCACCGTTGTTCCGCCGCGCCGGGTCCAGTTGATTGCGTCAACCGGCGTCTGCGCAGCACCTGCGGTTTCCGCCACGATGTCCGGTCCGATGCCGCCAGTAAGTTCGAGCAATTCCTCTCCG
>JAURLM010000157.1 GCA_030831265.1 Chloroflexota bacterium | reverse complement strand
CAGGTCGTGACGTTGTAGGCCAGGCGGTGACCGGTTCCGGCAAGACATCCGCGTTCGGCATACCAATGTGTGAGTCCGTCAATCCGCAATCACGCGATGTTGAAGGCCTGATACTCGTACCGACTCGTGAGCTTGCCCAGCAGGTGGCGAAAGAACTCTCGCTCGTAGGCGCAAAACTCGGCGTGACCGTTATCCCCATATACGGCGGTGACCCTATCAACCGCCAGATAGACCAGCTCGAGCGCGGGGCACAGGTGGTGGTCGGCACACCGGGACGGGTGAAGGATCACATGTCTCGGCGAACCCTTGACCTGAGCCGTGTGCGTTTTGCTGTGCTGGACGAAGCTGACGAGATGCTGGACATCGGCTTTGCAGATGACATGGAGTTCATCCTTCGCCACACGCCGTCATCCCGCCAAACGGCGCTATTCTCCGCCACCATCCCTGGCTTCATCCTGAAACTTATCCGCCAGTACCTTGTCGATCCTGTCTGGGTGAAGCTGGTGGACAACTTCGATGGCATCAAGACAGCCGCTGAGGTCAAGCAGATTTATTACGACGTGGCTGAACGGGACAAGCTTCGTGCAGTGCGTGAAGTTCTCGACAGCATGCCCTCAGACGCGCAGACACTGATGTTCCGCAAGATGCAGGTTGGCGTGGACAGGCTTGCGCGTGACCTTGAGCGCGCCGGGTATCCCGCACGAGGTATTCACGGCGGCATGTCCCAACGTGACCGTGACCGGGTGATGACAGCGTTCCGCGACGGATCACTGCGAATCCTCATCGCCACGAACGTCGCCGCACGCGGACTGGATATCTCCACAATCACGTACGTCATCAACTACGACATGCCGGACAACGTGGAAGAGTACGTCCACCGCGTCGGCCGAACTGCGCGCATGGGCAAGCAGGGCACGGCTGTCAGCTTTGTCGGTGAGCACGACTACGAAATCATCGAGAAGGTTGTCGACAAGGTCGGCAAGGATGTGCTTGAGCACAAATTGCTGTCCATGTACGCCAATCCAGAGTCGCAGTCGTAGCGGTCACATCCGGATGACGACCTGAAGCTGCGTCGTTGGCTTCATCAGCGACACGAACGTCGGCTGAATCTGGTCCAGCGTTATGAAGCTGGTGTCTGACATCAACACCTGTGCTGATATCTTCCCCTGGCGCATGAGGTCGAGCGAAATACGCCAGTCCTCAGGCAGACCACCCCAGCTTGAACGGAAGTCTATCTCCCGCGCCATCCATTCAGCGGGCAGCAGCGGCAACGGCTCCCACGGCACAGCCACCAGTATCACCTGTCCAGCGCGCTTCACGCTGTCAAACGCCTGTTGCAGGGTGTTCTTCAGGCCGGCGCAGTCGAACATCACATCTGGTCCCCGGCCACCTGTGAGCGCAACCATCTGCTCGACGGTGTCCTGCTCAAACGGGTCGATCACCGTCTCTGCACCGGCTGAACGCGCCGCCGTAGCGCGACCGGGCGCAGGTTCCGCAACGATCACGCGTCCCGCACCGGCAGCCAGTGCCGCCTGAGTCACCAGCAACCCGATTGGCCCTGCGCCGATAACGCCAACCGTGTCTCCCAATCGCAGGGCAGACTTGCGTACTGCGTGAACTGCAACAGAACATGGCTCGGTCAGTGAAGCTGCTTCGTCAGGCACGCCGTCGGGAATTGCCAGCGGAGCCCACTCTTCAAGAATCGTGTATTCGGCATAACCGCGGGAACGCGTGTTGGTGAAACCCATCGTGCGGTAGTTGTAGCGAGGATGCACACGCACGGGAGGTTCGTGCCCGACAGGCCACTCGCCGCCACCGCCGATGACGCGGTCGCCAGCTTTCCATCGCGTCACCCCGCTGCCGACCGCTGCAATGGTCCCTGCGAACTCGTGCCCCAGCACCGAACCGTCCGGGGCAAGGTCGTACATAAAAGCGTGGACATCCGTGCCGCAGATTGCTGATCGGTTGACCTTAATGAGCACCTCGCCGGGGCCGGGTTTAGGCGTGGGTAGCTCCGTGACCTCGAACCGTCGCTTAGGGTGATAGACAGCAGCTTTCATCTCAGTGCTCCATCAGTTCCATATACCGTATTCAGGCGCGTGTTGGCATGTTAGGTCAGTAGAGGCGGTTCTGGTACGACTCTTCGATCTGCGCAACTACCTCTTCGACAGGCTCGTGAGCGTGCGTCTGGTCTTTCAGGATTTTCCCGAACGTGGGCATGTCTGAAACATCAGGCCACTTCTCCGGTTGCCAGATTCCAGATCGAATCACGCATTTTGCGCAGTGAAAGAATGTGTCTATTACGCTCACCACAAGCACGAAGTCCGGTGCTGAGCCGTTCATGGCCATGCTGTCCCGCAGTTCTGCGTCACGAACAAGTTGTGCCGTTCCAGTAACTCGTAACGTCTCTCGATAACCCGGAACAAGGAACAGCAGTGCAACATGCGGATTCTGCAACACATTGCTGAACGTATCAGCACGACGGTTTCCCTTGCGGTCAGGGATGGCGAGTGTCCGATCATCGAGGACACGGACAAATCCCGCAGGGTCGCCTTTCGGAGAGACATCAAGGTTGCCAGTCGCATCGGTCGAGGCGATCAGCATGAACGGCGAATGTTCAATCAGTGATATGCAGTGACTATCCAGCCGGGGAAGCACTTTCTGCACGGCTCGTTCCGAAGGCTCTCCAGTAATTGCCCGCAACTGCTCTTCGGTCGCTATGACATCTTTGAAGCGCATGGTCATGGTGCTCTCATTACTCAGGGATTCCTGGACTGACGGAGATTGTGACAGCTTTCCCGCGGCTATCTTCCCGCCGTGGCCAGTTGTTTTCCATGCACGTTAGTTGGAGCAATCGAAACATCGGAACCGGCTGGAATGCTGGAAAAGACGTTCAACT
>JAURLM010000156.1 GCA_030831265.1 Chloroflexota bacterium | reverse complement strand
ACGTGGAAAACGGCCGAGTGGGGCTGCTTGTACCGTTCTTGCGTGGCGCCAGCACTGATTTGAACACGACTCTCGCAATCGCTCTAGTCGCCATGATCAGCGTGCAGTTCTGGGGATTCAAGTCCCTGGGCTTCAAGGGCTATGCCGGCAAGTTCTTCTTCAATCCGATAAAGAAGCCGATTGATGCGTTCGTGGGAATGCTTGAACTGGTTGGTGAAGGCATCAAGGTAATCAGCTTCACCTTCCGTCTCTTCGGAAATATGTTCGCAGGGGAGATTCTCCTGATAGCCATGGGCTTCCTCCTCCCGTTGATCGGTATCATTCCGTTCCTCGGGTTGGAGTTGTTCGTCGGCGTCATTCAGGCGATCATCTTCTCTGTACTGACGTTGATCTTCGGTTCCCTTGCCATCCTGTCGCATGAGCATCACGATGATGAACATGCAGCGGAATCTGGGGAGGCGCACCACTAAGTAGGCTGTCTACGCTGGCCTGGATAGCGAAAGCTATCGGCTGGCGTGTGAAGTGAGGTCCGGGCAAAGGCAGACGCCAATCCCGGAAGCAGGCAACTGGCATCAGCGGAAGCAATTCGCTGGTGGAAAGTAGAAAGACCCTGGAGGGTTTTACTGATGGATCTGACACAAATCGCCGCCAGTATCGCAATCGGTGTCGGTGCTATTGGCCCGGCTCTGGCAATTGGCATGCTGGCTGGTAAGGCCATGGAGTCTCTCGGGCGCAACCCTGAGGCGGCTGACGCTATCCGGACGAATATGATCCTGGCTATTGCATTCGCAGAAGCCATCGCCATTTACGCCCTGGTTGTTGCAATTATCATCCTGTTCGTTTAACAGACTCGGCACACGTAACTTTAGGCACGTCAACGCTGAGTAGGTTCCGGTCGACCTGAATAATCGGCCGGAAATTTAGCCTGACGCGGAGATAGCAATGAACGAACTGGGCATAAACCTGCCAGGTTTGGCGACCCAGCTGATCAGCTTCTCGATAATCATTTTCCTCCTGTACAAATTCTTGTACGGGCCGATCATCAAGATGCTCGATCAGCGAGCTGAGCGCATCAAGGACAGCCTTGATGCAGCGGATCGCGCCCGGCAGGAAGCGGCATCGTCCGCGGAGCGAATTGAGCAAGAACTGGTCAGTGCAAGACAGCAGGGTCAGCAGTTTATTGTGGAAGCACAGGAAGCTGCACGGCGTGCTGGTGAGCAGATTGAACAGCGATCACGGCAACAGGCTGATGAAATAATCGCTCGCGCTCAGGCTGAAATCAGCCAGCAGCGTGATTCAGCGATTGAAGAACTGCGACGTGAATTCGCTGGACTGGCTGTTATGGCTGCTGAACGCGTGGTTGAGCGAGAGCTTGACCCGGCACGGCACAGGGAACTGATCGATAAGGTTCTTGAAGAAGGCCTTGCGAACCGAACCAACTAGAGAAACCCGTAGCGGCCTTGCTGGCCGATAACGGAGACGGAGCACAATGGCGGGAGCATCTCCCAGAAGATACGCACAGGCAGCATTCTCACTGGCACTCGAAAACGAAGGTGTCGACAGGTGGGAATCTGATCTACAACGCGTGATAGAAGTAGTGGCCAATACAGATGTAATGGCTCTGCTCTCTGCCCCGCAAGTTCCTGAACGCGTGAAACTGAACGGCGTCACCACGATGCTGCCTGATGTTGCGCCACTAATCCGCAACCTGGTTTCGATGATGGTTCTACGGGGTGACATAGCAAAGATAGGTCGAGCTGTTCAGGTCTTCAGCGCCATGGCTGATGACAGCCGTGGGACTGCGCGGGCTGAAGTGGTAACGGCGGTCCCTCTGGACGACGCTCGCAAGCAACGCCTTGCTGATGGCCTCGCCAATCTTGTGGGCCGTAAGCAAGTGATACTCACTGAAACGGTGGATCCGGAAATTGTCGGTGGAGTCATCGCAAGGGTCGGCGACAGGCTGATCGATGGCAGCACACGCACAAGGCTCCGGTCATTGAGAGACGAATTGGCAGCGGCCCGATAATCCGCTCCAGTGCGAATACACCTGAACGGGTAATGAAACAGGAAAAGAAGGTGTCCGATGTCGGTTAGAGGCCAGGACATAGCTTCGGTCATTAAAAGGCAGATCGAAGAGTTCGGCGGCGAATTGACGATGGTGGATGTCGGTACAGTCGTTGAAGCCGCGGACGGTGTGGCTCGAATCCACGGACTGTCCGGGGTACGCCTTAACGAAATCCTTCAGTTCCCCGGGGACGTCCTTGGGCTTGCACTGAACCTAGAAGAAGATTCGGTAGGTGCGGTGGTTCTTGGTGACTTCCTTGGGATCAAGGAAGGTGACGAAGTCCGCAGCACAGGCCGCATCATTGAGGTGCCGGTCGGTGAGGCGATGCTCGGACGCGTGGTTGACCCACTCGGAAGGCCACTTGACGGCAAGGGCGCAATCAATACGGATCAGACCCTCCCTGTCGAAAAGATCGCACCAGGTGTCGTCACACGAAAATCTGTTAACCAGCCTGTGCAGTTCGGCATCAAGGTTGTCGACGCCATGGTTCCGGTAGGCCGAGGACAGCGTGAGCTGGTCATTGGTGACCGTTCCACGGGTAAGACGTCGCTGTGTGTGGACGCACTGATCAACCAGCGTGACTCAGACATCATTGGCGTGTACGTGGCAATTGGTCAGCGGGCCGGTAAAGTTGCCGCCACGGTAAAGCGTCTTGAGGACAACGGTGCGCTGGACAACACGATCATCGTGACCGCTAACGCATCCGAATCCGCTGCACTTCAGTTCCTAGCCCCTT
>JAURLM010000155.1 GCA_030831265.1 Chloroflexota bacterium | reverse complement strand
TGTTTGCCGTTGGCTACGGCTACTTCTACCTGCCGGAGCTTGTTCAAGATTGGCTCCGGTGTGTGACCTTTTCGAGGCATTTCGCCCCCCCCCTTTCAGAACGTCCAGTCTGGACTTTTCCAGTGGTTTCGTTCGCGGGGGGCAGGACAGGCGTATCGTTTGTCCGCACTGACCATAGGCTGGTCAGATACTATGCCTGTGGTGAGCGGTTCCAGACGTCTATGCCCGAGTCCAATCCGTCTGTTGTCAGCCAGTAGGAGACCGCGTCCTGCTGGGCCACGCCCCGCAAGCATGTCGGTGAAGATTGACAACTCTCTCGCATCACGCGGCGAATTGGTCCAGAACCCTGCGGTTCCGCTCAACCTCTTTCTCCTTGTGTAAGCAGTCGGTCGCCAGTACCACGTTGAGAGCATTCCCTCTCATGGCACGTCAGAAAGTCTGATGTACTGGCACTAGCCAAGCTCGCGCACGGAGTTCAGCACTGCCTGTGGATCAGCGTCGAACCTTGCCCCGGCAGTTGCAGCAGCCTGTGCAGCCACCTTTGGGAATTGTTCTTCGGTCCAACGGGTGACGGCAGCATGGCCGACACCCATGATGTTGCGGTATCTAACTGAATTGAGCGTTTCAGTCCAAGCAGCGGTATTGTCCCGTGAAAGGCTTAAGACCCAGTCTCGGAGTGGGTTTTGCAGAAGTGTGGGCACTGCACCCTCAAACCGTAGCTTGGATTTGCGCGTTACTACGTCCTCCGGCAGGTAGGGCTTCATGGCATCCCTCAGGATGCGTTTCGTATACCCATGACCAAGGAGACTCTGGGAAGGAAGCGATAGCACGTAACAGGCAAGCCGCCAGTCCAAAAACGGATACCTGAGTTCAACTTGATTGGAAATCCCAAGCATGTCGAAGCGTTCACGGTAGTGCTGGTTGTTGTTGAACAATTCAAGGAAGGACCAGCGCAGCATGGGTGGCAACGGCTTGGACATCGCCCAGATCTCTTCAGCGTTCTCTCCCGTTGGTTCAATCTTCGGAAAGTCCAGTTCACGACCCGGCAACTTCCGATAAAGCTCTCGCAACGGCGGAGTCGTGAGCAGTCCGAGTTTCATCATGATCTGCCGACTGCTGTTCTTGTGGATGTATGGATTGCCAACACCCAGTGCATGTGAGATTCGCACCAACTCCAGCGTGCGCCGAGGATGCCGTAACCATGAGCCTTCGAGCTGGATAGCTTTATAGACATCCAGGTGCTCGCCAATCAACATTTCATCTGAGCCGTGGCCGTCTATAGACATTTCGGCCCCGTGCTCATGCATGGCGCGGTACAGATACCAACCTGATAGGTGGTTGAGGCTCAGACCTTCTGTCAGGTATAGATATTCCTCAATGTCACCCGGATTGCACTGGCTCAACGCATCGATGATATGAGGCTCAACACCCGCCGTTTTGCACGCAGACAGCGCATAAGCCAGTTCATCGTGAGTGGTGCCTTTGGCGGTGACGGTGAACACGCCTTTCCAGGAACTGGAATCGCTCGAAACACCACTATCCGACGAGGACTGGAGCTTGCTGGCGAGAGCCATGATCGCTGAAGAGTCCATACCACCACTGACTGAAACGGCGGCCGGAGCATGACCCTGCAGCCGTATTCGGCATGCATCCAGCAGCAATTCTCGGAACTTTTCAACCTGGTCAGCGTAAGGTGCAGTCTCCCTACCAATGTGTTCCATAGGGTGCCACCAGCGGTGGGATTCCAGCGGGCCAGACGGATCACGCAAGATCACGTATGTCCCGGATTGGACAACCTGCAACGGGTTACTCTCCAGCGAAAAAACCGCTCCCGGTGTGTTCACCCATGGCAGGGCAAAGAATGCTTTTCGCTCTGAAGCAAATGCAAAACCGTTACTGGTCTTAGCGTAGAGGAGGGGCTTGTTTCCAAATCGATCGCGCGAGAGAAGCAATGAACGCTCTACGTTATCCCAGATGACGACTGACCAGTCTCCGTTGAACTTGTCCTGGCAAGACGGGCCCCATGCGGCAAAGGCATTGAGCATGATTTCTGCGTCGGAGCCGGTCTTGAACATGCGGCCGGTTGCTTCGAGTTCCTGACGAACCTCGGTGCGGTTGTATATCTCGCCGTTCAAGAGGATGGCGTACCTGTTGTCATCACGGACAAGAGGCTGGTCAGAACGGAAGTCAGTGCTCCTGGGATCAAGTTGGCGGTGACCAAGGCCAAGCCTTTTGTTGTCTGCCATCACGAGTCCACGCCCGTTAGGGCCGCGACCCTGCAACATGTCGGTAAAGACCGTCAGAGCGCGAACGTCATTCGGCTCACGGGTCCAGAAGCCTGCAATTCCACTCAACCTCTACCTCCAAGAACGGCGTTCGTTCACTGCCCTGCACACGGGGGTGCGTCTCAGGACGGCATTGTTTCATACCGATCCAACGCAACTAGTGAATACGATATCGGTTTACGACTCTCATCAGCCAATCGTTTTTTTATCACGACATCAGTTTGATGACGTGAACCGATGAGCCAGACCTCGTGAACTCTCTGACTAGCGTTCCGTCATATAGCACCCATGGGTCGAAACCCGGAAGGCACGAGGACTGAGAGTGAACAGGAGAGAGAGATTGGTATTCCGCAGACAAAAGGAGAGGCCGAGCGTGATGCCCGGCCTCATGTATTTGCAATATGGAGCGGCGGATGGGATTCGAACCCACGACATTCTGCTTGGAAGGCAGACGCTCTACCAGACTGAGCTACCACCGCGCTGTTTTCGATTTTACCGGTTATCTCGGCATCATGCAGTATGACGTTCTACCCAGTGTCATTCCATATGCGCGGAATGCACGGCAATAACCAGGAACGCCTTCCCCGAAAGTCAAACTCGCAGGACTTGTACACCGTGGCAATGCCGGATTGTTGGAGTCTACCCACACCCGGTGTGTCGCCCAGAGCCACTGGTAGCGAGTTACCGGGCATCCGAAACTCTTCACGATGGTTGAGACGGGAAGTTACAAGGCTTGATCGGGGTTCTGGGACTACAGATGTACATCGTCACAGGCTGTGCAGGTTTTATAGGTTCACACGTAGCAAGACGTCTGCTGGATTCCGGGGAGCAGGTGCTGGGCATCGATGACCTGGACAATTCGTCAGATCCCCGTCTGAAGCGGTGGCGACTTGAGCCGCTGCTGCGCAATGCTCAGTTCAAGATGTTCAACGGAGATATCACGAATATCTCCACCATTCATGCAATATCGAAACGTCTGACCGAATCAGGCGTCCACCCTGATGCTGTGCTGAATATGGCGGGACAGTCCGGTCTGCGGGCGGCGAACGGTGATCCGCACCTGAGTGTAAACGTGAACATCACGGGAACACTGAACATGATGGAGCTGTGCCGCCAGCACCGCATCAAGAAATTTGTATCGGCATCATCATCAAACGTGTACGGCAACTCCAGCATCGGTCCCGCTGACGAAGCCAGCCCAACCGATGAGCCACTTTCGCCATTCGCCGCGTCTCACAAGTCCGCTGAACTGCTGGGGCATAGTTACCACAACATGCATGGGCTTGATGTCTCCATGTTGCGATTCTTCACTGTTTACGGTCCGACTGGACGCCCTGACATGAGCGTTCTGAGATTCGCCAGGTGGATCGCCAACGATGAACCGGTAATCGTCTACGGCGATGGTTCGCAGGAACGGGACTTCATTTACGTTATGGTTCGGAACTTGATCAGGTCAAATATTTCGCCGTTCAAACCCATGCGCTTCTGACGATAGAAGACCGGGCCTTAGGAGTTCAACTTGATGGCGATTGCCACGAACGGCAACACGATCGCCAGCACCAACACGCCGACAGATCCCACTAAAAGGTCAAGAATCCGCTTGCGCCATGAGTAGAGATACCGCGGGGCAACAGGAGTCGCAGCATCGAACCGAACTACTTTGTAGATCGGTGTTGACAGGCGTATTTGTTCTTCCGAGTGGTGAATCGCCATTGATCCGTAGTTGCTCTAGTAGATTGAAAAATTCAACATCCGGCAGACCTCGTTTAGCCATCCCACGCCCGCATCACCGTGTGAATGGCCGTTCGTGATGCCGACCATATCACTATCGCCATCACCGAAATTATCACTACCGCCATTACACCAAAAACGAGGCTGAGATCAG
>JAURLM010000154.1 GCA_030831265.1 Chloroflexota bacterium | reverse complement strand
CGGGCACGGTGCTGTTGAGAGCCGTGGGTGTCCCGGCTCGAATGGTAGCTGGATGGGCAGCGGGTCAGTACATTCCTGCTGCCGGGCGCTTCTTGATTCGAGATAGCGACAGGCACGGGTGGACGCAGGTGTATTTCGCTGATTATGGCTGGGTGGATGTTGAAGTTACAGCGGGTAAGACAGAACCGGTCCGTGGACAACAGTACTCTGTCGAACCTGTGCCGGGAGTACCCTTCCCTGACCTCGGATCGTTTGAAGAGGATCCGAACTTCCAACAGGACCTCCAGGACCTGGAAGCGCTTGCGCAGCAGGCACAGCGACTTGCCTTACAGCAGCAAGAGGCGGAACGGACTTTACATGGGGCTGGTTCGTTCTCGATGCTGTTGATTATCGTTCCGGCCGTGATAGTCGGGCTCATCGCCATGATGGGAGCAGGTTGGAAGCTGTGGTACCGCGGGATGTCACCTTCTGACCGGGCTTACACAAAGATGGTCAGGGCTGGCTGGCTGCTTGGCGTGCGCCGCAGGCAATGGCAAACGCCTACCGAGTACGCGAGGGTGGTTGGGTCTGCTATTCCGGATGTTGCAGATTCTGCGATGATGCTGGCGATTCAATTTGAGCGCGGGTTGTATTCTGCATCTGGACGGGATTCCCAGTTGGATGATTTGAACATTCACTGGCGCAGAGTGCTACGGGGTTTGCTTGGATACCGTTTGCGGCTAATCAGTCGGTCTGGTCGAGAGCTAGGCGAAGGTAGAGGTGCATAGTGGAACATCCGCAAGCGCGTTGGTATGACGTTTTTGAGACTGAGATGGGCTGGGTGGCGGTGGTTGCAGGTGACGGTGGTGTGATCCGTATGAGTTTGCCGGAGCAGACTTTTGAGCAGGCATACGATCATGTGCGTCCTCAGGTTGAGCAGGCAGAACTCGATGCGGACGCTGTGCGAGATGTTCGGTGCATGGTGATGGCCTACTGTGCTGGTGAGATAAATAGCCTGGATGATGTAAAGGTTGACATGAGTGGCATGTCGCCGTTTTTCCGCAGCGCACGCGAGGCATGCCGGTCGATTCCATCTGGTGAAACTCGTACTTACGCGTGGCTGGCCGAGCAGGCGGGAAACGCGCGGGCGGCTCGTGGTGCGGGACAGGCGATGGCGAAGAACCCGGTCGCCCTGGTAATACCGTGCCACCGTGTCATCGGATCTGACGGTGCGTTGCATGGTTTTGGCGGGGGCATAGGCCTGCCAATGAAGGAACGTTTGCTCCGCATGGAAGCTGTAAACAATCCTGCGCTGACCGTTTAATCCTGCGTGCTCCGCACTGAGGCGAAGATCAGCCTACGGTAGCGGGCATCATGACGTTTTCCGGGCCTAGCAGGTCACCAAGCCTGTTCTCAAGGTCAGAACAGCAGTCGACCGTTGCAAACGGCATGTCCATCGTCACGACGCGTCCGCCAGTCTTGACTTCCAACTTCACGGGTGATGTGCCTTTGAACTCCAGCAGTACCCGGACGATGTCTTCCAACCGGTATTGATCCTCTGAGGATCGACCAGTCTCCTCAACCCGAATCAGCAGGCCGTCAGAGCTATGACGAGCGACGCCGTTTGCGTGTGCTCCATTGCCATTGCCGTTCGTAGGCACCGGTGATGCGTGTGCCGTTCCGTTGCTGTGGTTTGACTGGGGGGACGAAGTTTCTTTTTGGGTCATTGCCTGCGTTGTCGTTCGATGTGCGGTAGGTGAAGGTTCGATTGATGAAGGTGAACTCTCGGGCATGGTCATTTTGACCGGGGTAGGCGGCTCCAGCCAGGGGGCTTCGGCTTCAGTCGTTTCTTCGATGCTGGCGTCAGATGCGTATTGCTCTGGCTGTTCCGGCGGCTCCGGTGCCCGCGGCCCATCAATCTCGCTGGGTATCTCGAACTGCTTGGCATCGTCGATTACTAGCGAAACTCTGCCATCCCGTTCGCGAATCTTGCCTTTTACGGTGAGCCTGTTGCCATCTACCCACATATCCGTGGTCTTCTCCAGCACGTTTGACCAGACTACGGCTTCCACGTTGCCATCCAGCAGTCGGAATTCGAGCGAGATGAACCGGTCGCCCTTACGGGTGGTCAGTTCACGGACGACACCGACTTCGCCGACCGCAGTTATTTCTGCCCCGGCGCGCTCTGCGGTTATGCTGGCGGAGAACACGGTGAATGTTGGTGGAAGTTTCTGGACAGAGCGTGAGAATTCAGTCTCAGTAAGCTCAATGCCGAGCAGTTCACGCTCCCAGAGCTGTCGCTCGTACTCAGTGGAGTCATCCACCGGTGAAATCTCGATCTCCTGCATAGGAGTCGGAACTGAATCCCCGAACATGTCAAACATTGAGGTTTGGCCGGATTCGCGCAGCCGGGTCTGCCGCTGCATTGTCGTGATGATTCGGTCTGCGGACTCGAGGAGCGCACCGCGAGGGCCAAAATCGTCGAACGCACCGGCCTTGATGAGACTCTCAAGCGTGCGGCGGTTGAATGCGTGGGCGTCAACTCTGCGGCAGAAATCTTCCAGCGACTCGAACGGTCCGCCGGCTTCCCGTGCTGAGATCAGCGGTTCGACCGCCGATGCGCCGACGTTCTTTACTGCGGCCAGCCCAAACCTGATGCCACCACGTCGGCCTGCAATATCTTCAATCGAGAAACGTACCGTCGAGTGGTTAACATCGGGACGCAGAACATCTATGTTTGCCCTGCGTGCCTCTCGAATACATTCGGCAATCTTCTCGGAGTTTCCGGAGAACGATTCCATAAATGCGGCGAAGTATTCAACCGGGTAGTTCGCCTTAAAGAACGCTGTCCAGTAGGCGATCATGGCGTAGCTAACGGCGTGTGACTTGTTGAAGCCGTACCCGGCAAATGGCTCCATCAGGCGGAAGACTTTTTCGGCCTCTTCAAGCGTGTAGCCCTTGGCGATGGCACCGTTCGTGAATTTTTCACGCTCAGCTTCCATCACGGAGGCAATCTTCTTACCCATCGCCTTTCGCAGGATGTCTGCCTCACCCAGCGTGTACCCGCCGAAGTGCTGCGCTATCAGCATCACCTGGTCCTGGTACACGATGACGCCGTACGATTCCTCGAGGATTCCCTTGAGGTCATCGTGCGGATACTGGATTTCTGCCCTGCCATGCTTTGCAGCGATGAAGGTTTCGATCTCCTCCATGGGGCCGGGACGGTACAGGGCGATCATGGCGGCAACGTCTGCCACGGATGATGGCTTGAGTTCTTTGATGTGCCGACGCATACCGGAGCTTTCAAGCTGGAACACGCCAAACGTGTCCGCATCAGCGAGCAGGCCGTACGCTGCCTGGTTGTCTACTGGGATGTCATATACGCCCATCTTTTCGCCGCGATGTTCGCTGATGTGCCGGACTGTGCGGTCGAGGATGGTCAGGTTCGTCAGTCCCAGGAAATCCATCTTCAACAGACCAACGTCAGCCACAGGCTTCATGGCGAACTGCGTTGTCGGTGGGGCGTCGTCGTTTCCGCTGGTCGACCGCTGGAGCGCTACATAGTCCGTCAGCGGTTTCTGTGAGATGACTACACCGGCTGCATGAGTGCTGGCGTGGCGCACTGCTCCTTCGACTCCCATGGCGGTCTCGATGACCTTGCGGCTGTCCGCGTCCTGCCGCATGAGCGTGCGGAGTTCTGGAGTCTCGTCGATGGTGTTCTGGATCGTGACGTTGAGCCGGGTTGGTACGAGTCTTGCGAGCCGGTCGCCAATGCCCGGAGGCATACCGAGAGCGCGGGCCGTATCCCGGATGGCAGCTTTGGCTCCGAGTGTTCCGAACGTAATGATCTGGGCGACGTGGTCACGACCGTAGCGGTCAACGCAGTAGCGGATAACTTCTTCACGGCGGTCATCCGCGAAGTCCATGTCAATATCCGGCATCTCCCGGCGTTCCACGTTCAGGAATCGCTCGAAGATGAGTCCGTTTTTCAGTGGATCAACCTGCGTGATTTCAAGGCAGTACAGCACCATACTGGCCGCAGCGGAACCTCGTACGGCAGACAGGATGCCGCGGCGGTTGACGAAGTTGAAGATGTCCCAGCAGACGAGGAAGTAGTCAGCGAAGTTGGTCTTGTCGATTACGTCTAGTTCGTATTCGAGCCGCGCGATAACAGCATCAGATGGTGTTTCGAACCTGCGGGCAACGCCTTCGAAGCATAGCTGTCGCAGGTACTCCATTGAGGTCTGTTCAGGCGGAGTGTTGTACTTCGGTACGTGCGTCTTGCCAAATTCAAGTTCAAGTTCGCATGATTCTGCGATTACCAGCGTGTTCCGTACAGCGTCCGGTAACTCTGCCCACTGTGCCGCCATCTCTTCGCTGCTGCGGATGTAGTAGGTATCGTCCTCCATGTGGAGGCGGTTCGGGTCATTGACCTGGGAGTTGGTGACGATGGCCGTTAGCACGTCCTGCTTGGCGCTGTCTTCCCTGCGTACATAGTGCGAGTCGTTCGTTGCCACCATTGGCAGGCCGTGCTGCTTGCTCAGTTCGACCAGCGCCTTATTGATCATCGCCTGTTCAGGCACGCCCTCGTGCATCATCATCTCGAGGTAGTAACGGTCCTTGAACACCTCGCTATACCAGCCGATTGTCTCCTTGACCTGCTGATCCATGCCGTTCTTGATGTGCCGTCCAACCTCTCCAGACGGGCAGCCAGAGAGGACGATTACGCCTTCGCTGTACTGCTCAAGAATCTCCCGGTCAAAGCGCGGTCGGTAGTAGAAGCCTTCGAGATGCCCTTTGGTTACCAGTCGTAGGATGTTCTGGTAGCCGGTGTGGTTCTGTGCCAGCAGCGTCAGGTGGTAGGGAAACCGTTCCTGCGAGTTGCGTTCCGTGCGTGGTCCGGGTGCGACGTAACCTTCGACTCCGATGATTGGCTTGATGCCAGCCTTTTTTGAGGCCTGGTAGAACTCGATTGCCCCGTGGACATTGCCGTGGTCAGTCAGGGCAAGCGCGGGTTGCCCCAACTCGGCGGCGCGTTTTGCCATTTGCGGCAAGCCACTGTGCCCATCGAGGAGGCTGTATTCGGAGTGGTTATGGAGATGTACGAACTCAGTCAAGGCAGGTTGAAAATGCTGAAGTCCGGGGTTGCTCCGCCGTCAGAAGCGGCAGGGACTGACTATAGCGCGGACGGCCTGATGAGTCGAGGCCTAACAGCAGTTCGGAAGACGATATAAGGGATTTTTTGCAGGTAAAACCGCTACAGGTTGTGGTAACTGGACGTCAGTTTCATACAGCCTGTGAAATGGCAATGTTGAACGGCAAGCGTCTGATTCCGGCGTTGGCGAGCATCAGGCTGGAGGGTCAATGGCCGGGACGGGCGAGCTGAATATAGCGAGGAGCATGCTTGCTGCAATGACGAGCATCAGCGTTATCCAGAACCAGTTTTTTGCCGTCTCAGAACTGGACCTCTTGCGTGTCCGATACTCTGGCGCATCTTGCACGACGTAGGTACCCAGCCAGCGGTCATGCCAGGTGCGTCGCTCCGGGTCAGAGAATGCTGTCCAGAACCCGGCTCCGAGGGCGAGGAGGCTGACAAGCGAGGCGAAGTTGCGGGCCCACATGTGGAAGAAACCTGCCACGTCTCCGTTGTTCCGTAGCACGCGCAGTCCGAACACCGCGGCTCCCAGGTCTTGACCTTGCCGGTACATCACGAGGTTCACGACCACGATGACGGTGGCGATCAACACTCCGAGGCCGGGTATCAGGCCAATGATGTTTGGAACAACCGTGCTGACGGTGAAGGCGAAACCGCGCATTTGAAGTTCTGCAAGCGCAGTTGGTAACTCATCTGGTTCGACGTGACGCGTGTCAGTTCCCTGTGGTAGAGGTGGCAGGCCGCGCTCACGGCGGAACCAGGGCTGATCCTCGTCGCCCGGCCATACCGGCGGAAGGTGATCTCCCGGTGCGCGATCCTGTGTCGTCTCTATGCTTTCGGCATCGTGCGTGGTGGCAATGTGATCGTCGTCTTGTCTGTGACGCGGTCGTGTCGTGCCAGGCATCACGGAACGAAGGTCTCGTTCTTCTTGGTGCTGTTCTGCCGGGTTATTTTCGCTGTGCTCGTTAGGTGTCATGCATATACCGGGAACAATTGCTTGCTGAAATCAGTCTTTGTTATGAGAGGAGACGCTATCAAGTGATTCGTTCAGGTGCATCACGTACGGGAAACTAGTACGTGAACAATCGCTTCTGGTGCTAGAGTCGAATAACGTTGTACAGGTTAAATTGGGCTTCATCCGGGCAATGTACCGGTGCCTATCTTCTCATGTGAGGTCACGGATGACGCAGCAACCAACTGGAGCGCGAAGAGGGCAGAAGATTCTCGTTGTCGATGATGAATCTTCGTCAGACTTGATGCGTTCAGTCCTACGCCGCCTGGAAGCAGAGGGTTTTCGCCCGGTGCTTATTCAGCCGGCAGGTGCCGTCGTAGATGGCAGACAGTATCAGACCGAGGCGCTTTTTGCGCTGGAGGACGAACGCCCGGCCGCGGTGTTGCTGGATGTTCGTTTTGGCGAGTATGACGAAGACAGGTTCATGGGGCTGAACATCTTGAAGAAGATTGTTGAGCGGGACCCAAGTATGCCAGTCCTCATGTTTACGCAGTATGCCCAGGGGCCTTACCGGGATACCGCTGTTGCCGCCAGCCTTTCGGTAAATGCACCGGTTGATTTCATCGATAAGCTTGCCAGTCCCGATGAAGTGGTGCTGCGGCTGCGGCGTCTGATTGGTTCAACACCAGAAAATGTCCGCATCGGCAACTTGTTCGAGCTTGATGCTGCAAACGGTGTCTTGTATTGCGTTGTGAACGAACAACGAGAACACATTCGTGAACTCCAGGGAATGAAGTTCGAGATTCTCAAAGAGCTTGCTACAGCGTATTTCCGCAGTGAAGGCGAAGTTGTGCCGTTTTCGAGGCTAGAACGCTTCTCGGAGGGTGAAGACTCAAGAGCTTCGCTGCGTGTACGTATACGCGAGATCAAGGTGGCACTTGGCAAGGCGGCTGGCCGTGAGTTTGGTGCAGACGAGTTGATAATTAATGTGCGTAATCGCGGCTACCGGTTGTCCCCGCCGCGGAACAGGGTCTGATAGCCGAGTGCTGAGCCGATGAAATTCACCCCGCGCCAGATAGCCATATACGTTGGTATTGGCGCGTCTGTTATCGGCGTCGTCTTACTGGTCGTCGGGCCGTTTATCGGAGAGTCTTTTAACCCGGATACGGTGCTTACGGTGGAGCCGGTGAGCTATGCCGGGGCGATTACGCTGATTCTAGGGTTGGCCACGTTGGCCGGTATGTTTCTTATCACCCACCGATCATCGGATTCGTCAGAAGTTGCCGAATCCAACTGGAGCCAGGTTACACAGGACTACTTCGACACCTTTTCGCATGACATGGGCCGCCCTTTCAGGCGGATTCTTGGTAAAGAGCGCGAAGTGCGTGTGCGGCTGGAGGAGTCTGGCGTGGAGGTACCAGAGTTTGTCTCGTCACTGATGGATGAGATTGAACAACAGGCCCCTAGCTTCCGCTTGATGCTGGCTAACGTACGCGTTCTGGTGGAGCTTGAGGATCCAACCGCTGAAATGTTGCTGGATCCGGTTGATCCGGCTGGCATTGTCAGGAATATCGTTGATAGGTACTTCAGGCTGGCGGGCGAACATGGGATTGAACTTTCGTGGTGGGCTGAACCGCAGGAGTTCGGGCTTGTTTATGGCGATGCAGCAGCGCTTGACCACGTTGTAACTAACCTCGTTGACAACGCTGTGAAATTCTCCAGCGGCAATATCGAGATCAGGCTGACACGTAATCCTACCCACTACTACATTCGGGTCTGGGATGACGGTGCCGGGATTCCTGATTCGTATCTGCCACACCTGTTTGACCGCGGGTGGACCCCGGAACTGGCAGGCAGGCAGGAAAAGACCAGTTCAGGACTGGGTCTTTATATTGCGAGGACACTGTGCCGCCGGGCTGGTGGTGATCTGCATGTCGAGTCTGTGACTGGAACCGGCGCGCAGCATGACGATGCTGTTGAGCATTACACCAGTTTCACCGTGATGCTTCCGTTGAAGGAGCGCAACCCGGTTGCAGAGACGCGACGAACTGGCTCTGAGCGTATTCAGTAATGCCGGAGTAATGAATTTCTTTCGACTGTAGGGTTAGGTTGGGGGATGACTGCGATTTGTAAGCGAGCCTGCAGAGCCGGGCTTGATTTCAGGCCAGGAGCTGTGCCGTGCGGTTAAACCATGCCAGGTTGCGAAACCTTGGAATGGCAATTGCTGTTGCCGCGGTGATGTCGCTTGTCGCCTGTGCACAGTCAGCCCCCCGTAATCCTGTGACTCCCACTGTGGTGCTGCCAGAGCCTACAGCTACGCCTGCACCGCCAGTGCCAACACCAACTGTTGAACCGACTTCTACGCCAGAGCCGACGCCTGCCGTCGTGGTAACTCCGACGGCAACCGCTACGCCTGTCATGACTGCAACGCCCATCCCGATAACCAACGTGAAGACGTACACGCTGTCACTGGAGATTGAAGGCCTGACAGACGAAAGCATCGTCTATGGCACATCAATCACGGTCCGCGGGGTTACCTCGCCAGATGCCATCGTGAGTATCAATGGTGTGATCGTTCCAATTGACGAGCTTGGGAACTTCAATGTCCCGTTGATACTGACCCCGGGCCCGAACGTTGTTGAGTTGGTGGCGAGTGACCTGGATGGAAACCAGGTCAGCAGCGTTATAGCGATCGTATCTCTGCCAGCATCGGAGGCCCCGGTATGAGTTTCATAGCGGAAAATCCGGTGTTCCTTTCAGGTCATCGAGTTGCGGAAACGGGTAATACAGGAGTAACTCCGGCAGATTCAACATCGATTGTGAAGGAACGTGATCCGAGCAGCACCGGTGTCACTTCAAAGATTATCGATATGGCGCAGAACACAATGACAGCACTCATTCCGTCCGTGGGACGGGGTAAAGCAGCAAGGGCGGCAATGATATTTGCGGCTCTGCTGGTGCTCGTCGTTTTTGCGATGCCTGCGTCCAGCAAGGTGAGTGCGGGCGAAACTACGTTGCAGGCGGTGTTTGGCTCTGTCGTTGCTGTTACACCGCCAGATGTCCTGGTTGTCGCCACGAACTCTGGTGTCGTGAAGCTGGTCATAAATGCTGACAGCAAATTCACCGGTGACATCACGTCAGTCGACCATATTTCTGAGGGCGACCGTGTCGTGGCTACGGCCTATCAAGAGGCCGACGGTAGCTTGACGGTGGCACGGCTGCTGGTGATCCCTGATCTTTCGCAAGCTGTTACCCGTCACATACTGGGCGTCATTATTGATGCCACTGATGGTGTTGTGACATTGCAGGATGGCGATGGGAACACAATCACCATCTACGTACCAGAAGGCGTGATAGTGCCTGAAATAGGTACTGTTGTGACCGTTGTTGTCCAGGTTGATCGTTCTACCGGCATATTGACCGCACAGGCTTTTGAGCTTGCTGAAGATGCGGTACAGAGACTGCAGGATGCGAAGGATCGCACTACGGACTCTGAGCGTAAGAAAGACCTTGAGGAGCGGCTTGAGCGTGCTCGGGACCAGCATCTGACTGTCCTGGAAAAGGCACGCGAAGCGCTGCAGCGGGCGCAGCAGGCTGTATCTGCCGCAGTGTCTGAGCGCGAAGAGGCGCAGCGTCGGCTTGCAGAGGTTCAGGCCAAGTTCGAAGCATTGAGGCAACGGTACGTCCAGGAAGCAAGTGATCGCAACGAACGATCACCCCAGCTATTGATCACGGGCACGCTCACTTTTGACGAGAGCACGTGGCTGGATGAAACCGGGACGTTCACGGTTGTCCAGAGCGTAAACGCAGCGTCTGCGAATGCTGATAGGTCATTTGCATGGGATGAAAATACGCTGGCGATTGTCCCGGTTGAGATTAAACAGCCAGACGGTGAATCGCCTGCTATCACCACAACCGTTGCACAGAGCGTGGCGATTGCCCTCAATGACGTTAAGAGCCTTATCCCGTCAGGTAGCAGGGTCACTGTTCAGTACGATCCCAACGTCACTCCAGCGCTTGCAACATTGGTGACGGTTCTGCCGCCTGAACTGTCTGCCGAGGCGCGTGACGCCCTGGAACGTGAACGTGTCCGTAGCATCTCAGGGGTGGTAACGCTTGTTGATGCAACACCTGAACTTAAATCAACTGTTGGCGTGATTGTTGTAGCAAACAACGAACATAGCGTTAAGGTTGCGGCAAAGGTGACGGAACAGACCGAAGTTGTGATCGATGGCCAGCCATCTACGTTTAGCCAACTTGCTGCTGGTATGGCAGTTGAGGTCGACTTCAGCGTCACGCAGGATGCCGATGGCTCCAGCCCGGACGTTTCGACTGCAGAGAGCGGCAACCGTACTGCAGTGTCCATCCGGGCACGGATAGTGGTTGATGCTCATGAAGTTTATGTAGCAGGGGTTATCGTCGGGCTGAATGTAGAGACTCGTCACGTGGTGATCCTGCCGCGATCTGGTGACGTGGTGCGTGTCCGGGTCGTTGATGAGGCGGTGATCGTCAAAGACGGTGACACCGCTCGCTTTGGTGAACTGTCTCTTGGTGACCTGGTACTGGATGCAACCCGGTACAACGATGACACGATGGTCTTGACCCGGCTGCTCGTGCGTTCACCGGGGGTGATCGTTTTCTCCGGCAGGATTACCGGGCTGGGACACAATCCTGACCGCCTGACGGTTGCCACGTCAGAAGGCGATGTGCTCACCTCTCTCGTGACGGACGAGACGATCATTCTTGGACTCGATGGGGCTCCCGCTCGGTTCAACGACCTGTCAATCGGCGATCGAGTTGCCAAAGGCTATGTACAGCCGGTCGTGATTGGCGGGAGAACGGTGAATGTTGCCCGTGACATCGTGCTGGGACAGTCTGCTGTGGCTACAGCCCGAGGCAAGGTGCTCAAGGTTGACCCTGTATCAGGCTATGTGCGGGTGTCAGTAAACGCGGAAGCCACCGACGGTGTGGCTGCTGATCTTGACCTGTTCGTTGCGGATCGGGACCGTTCGGTGCTGATGAAGAACGGCGAACGTATCGATGATCTGTCCACTGTACTCGTTGGGGATGTCGTCGAAGCGGTTTCGTACACGAAGGCAACGAAGATTATCTTGAAGATGTCAGTTGCAACTCCGAATCTGCAACGGGTTCGTGGGTCCGTGAACGTGGTGGCCAGTTCAGGCCTGGTGATTGAGGGAAGCACCGGGCGGTTCGTCGGGCTGTCGGTGAACCAGGACACGCAGATCACCCTCAACGGAGTTAGGGTCGAATCCCTCAAGAATGTTAAGCCGACCCAGATCGTGGTTGAAGCAACATACATTGCTCGTAGTAGTGACCTTGCCCAGGGTTTGGCGCTGCGAATTGTGCTTGTTGACCGTCCTCCGATGCCCGGAATTGCACCGCCTGCTACAGGTTCAGCGAGTTCAGTGGTGGAAACCACTGTCTCCGGGGTAATCGAAGAGATTGAAGGCAGCAGCTGGCAGATCGACAACCACAAATTTATGGTCACTGGTGAGACACAGTTCTTCGGTGAGCGGCCGCAAGTGGGGTTGGTGGCGAAAGCCACACTGCGCGTGAACGATTCTGGTGAATTTGTGGCTACTGCGGTTAGCGTGGCCGGCCGGCCTGACTCTAACCCGACAAGCCGTCCTGCCGACGTACAACCTACTCAACCCGGCGACACACCGGGTGATGGTAACAACGCAGGACTGGTGCGAATTCTTGGCAAGGTGCAGAAGATCGACCGGTCAGGCAGTGACCAGCTGGTTGTTGTCATTGACGGCGTCAAAATACTGATCGTTTCGACCACGGTTATTGTCGGCGAGCCGGTCGAAGGTGTAACGGCCCTTGCTGTGGTCCGCCGCAACGCCAGCGGTTCCGTTACTGCGGTCACGATCGCCTTTGGGCGATCTGGCGATGCGAGCAGTGTGGCACCTGCTTCCCCTGAGCCTTCTACCGAAGCAGATAGCGGCGGTGACAGTTCCGACGATTCGGACAGGAATGCTCCCGAATACAAAGTGGTCACAATAACGATTGAACAAGTTAGCGGGCGAGTGGTGCTTGCTGACGGGGATCTGTATTGGCTGACTGCCGCACAGGTCCGAGGGCTTGCAGAAGGCGACGAACTGACGGTGAAAGTCCGAAGTGTCAGGGTCGAAGACGTTGCTACGGAACTTTCGGTGCTTGACCGCGCTGCGCTTGCAGTGAACCCGCTCTACAAAGAGCGCGCTGATGATTCCGGCAAACTTTACGTCGCTGACTAGCGGTCCTTTGGCGCTCGCAATCTACTCTTCGGTACTGCCTATTTTGGATGTGACTTTGCGTACCGGTTCCTGGCTGCGAACCGCTCCTGGCTTTCGAGAGTTGCGGTGATTGGTACGGATATCAGCAGCAGGAGCGCCATCACGGTAAATGCAATCCTGTACGTGTCTGTCAGGTCAAACATGATGCCAGCGAATAGCGCTCCGGTAGCTCCAAAAATGGCGTTAATGGAACTCGTGAGTCCAAGCACGTTCCCGTAGCTTTCTCTACCGAAGTAGTCTGCCAGGAGGGCCAGTCGTATCGGCACGGATGACCCAAAACCTAGCCCGAATCCGATTGAATAAAGCGGCAGTGACATCATGCCGATCGAAAAACCGAATACGTCCGTGTTTACCAACCCTATGGACAGTATTCCGATTCCTTCTAGCCCGAGCGCACCCGCCAATGCCATTCGCTTGTTAATCCGATCACCGAACGCTGCTACGAGCAACCTGCCGCTCAGGTCTCCAATGGCGACTGAACCGACCGCAAACGCCGCGACGGTGGCGGTGATCCCGTTTTGTGTCAGTGCGTCAATGTGAACAATGTTCGATGCACTGGCGAACTGGCCGAAACTGGACACCAGGGCGAGTTGCCAGAAAAACCGCATCTTCAATGCCTGGCGTGTGG
>JAURLM010000013.1 GCA_030831265.1 Chloroflexota bacterium | reverse complement strand
CCGGCAGCACAGAAGGCCAGTACCAGTGCATCCGCTCGATCCGGCGAGTTGATGCCTCGGGAGCGCAGCTCGTCCTTGCCTTCCAGAGCGAGTTTGCCTTTGCCGTTGGTGCGGACCTTTCGATTGATGAACTGGTTGAGCGTGATCTCGTCGTTGCCCGCTGGCCCAAGAACAATCTCGTTCTTTTCAATGGATCGACCGAATTCGATCCACATTTCTGCGCCTCTGGAGACGAATTGATCGTCCCGGATGGCTTTCTCACCGAAATTCACACGGTTCACGTCCCATCCCTCGGACTTGAGCGCATCGCACATCACGATACCCATGCCGCCGGCGTCCGCGTAGATGTCTTCGGGTCGCAAGCTCCACTTCCTGAACTGGTGGATGAACTTCCCGATGGAATTCATGGTGTCGCGATCCCGCCACGTCACCAATCCCTTGATCACATTGCCCTGGCGCACCGCCAGCACGCTCTCGTCGCCACCGGCAGAGAAGTCGCACCCCGCCATGAGCCGTTCCCCCTTCTCCTTGGCCTCCGGTGGGTTGGAAACCGCCTTCTGCCAGTCCGCCGTCTTGACTGCCGTGAGCGAACCATCGTCCTCCATGAACTCGGCATAGATCATCGAGCGCACCAGCGGGTGATTCTCGCCCCATCGCTCGATCTGATCGTTGATCCAGTCCTTCTTGATGTGCGGACAGTCGTGTGCGGTAACGGTAAAGGTCTTCCACTTGCCGTCGTTGCGCCGGAAGATCTCGTAGAAGTACCCGCTGGCACCACCCGGAGACGACATGAGCAGCGTACGCGTGGGTTGGCAGCGTTCCATCGACTGGAAGATGCCGTCCTGAACGGATTTGGCCTCGTCGATGATGTACAGCAGGTTGTCGCCCTGTCCTTGACCATGCCAACCCTCGGCTTTCTCAGGGTTTGAAGCCGAAAACCCGATGCACCGTGCCGGCGGCATGTTGGATCCGCGTCTGGAGTACGTGATTTCGCCGTCCACGATGCGGAATCCAACGTCTTCACCGCCCAAACCATTGGCCAACTTCCTCAAGTGAGGCCACAGAGCGTCCTGGACCTGCCGGTAAACGCCCGCTGTACACACCACCAAGCTTCCGGGAAACCGGCACATGTGCCAGATGATCAGGCTGGCGGCCACGATGGATGTCTTGCCGCTACCGTTGGCTGCCTTGAGGGCCACCTTGGAGTGCTTGTAGTCCGCAGCATCCAGTACGGCTTCCTGCCACGGGTAGATTTCCATCCCGAACATGAGCCTCGGCCAGTTCTTGGCGAGGTTCAGTTCCTTGATGAGCTTGGCCTTCTGCCAGCCTGATATCTTGGCCATGTCAACCTTTCTGGCAGATACTTACGACGCGGCGTTCGAACGTGTCATCGTACTTCTGGCGTTCGCGGATCTGCCGGATGGCTTCCAGGGCATCTTCGTACACAACATTCCACCGTTTCCATTCACGATTCACCGGGCAAAGGAACTCGACGTAGAACAGGAACTTCATTGGGCCTCCTTCATGGCTTGTGCAATCACCGGGAACTGGATCTCAAAGAGATGGCCAATCATCCTTGCGATCTCTTGATGCTCCTTCTGCGTACCGTTGCCGGTACGTACCTTCAGGTAATGGATCCACGACCGCACGTTGCCCTTCATGTACAGCTTGGTGCGCGTGCAGAGCGGCAGCACCATGCGGGCAGTCTCCCGGCTGACACCTTTGGACAGCAGCAGGTCGTAGCTCTTGAGGCAGATGTCCAAGGTCTCGGCCACCTCACGGTTCAACGCCCAGTCATCGACCTTGTTGCCACTGGCCTGCCGGTTCTTTGGGTCCTGGGTACGGAGTTCCACCGGCTCAAACCCCTGCACCTCGGCGTACCGCTGGCTGAACTCTTGGAACGAGAAGCTCCGATGTCGCAGGATCTGCGCTGCAATCGCTCTGGAGGTCTCGATCTCCACCGTCCAGTCCGCCATCTCAAACACGGACCAGTGCCCGTTGCGTAGACAGTAGGCCAACAGCTTGTGGCCCGTGTCATAGTTCTCTTGATTCTTCGGATTGCTGACCCTCGCGCAGTACACCATCAGCTCTTCCGCCGTCTTTGCTCCCCCAAACAATGGGACAGTCACACTGACAGATTTCACATTCATCGGGAGCCTCTCTTCGACAGGTTGCGGAACAGGAACCCAAACTCACACAGACACACCCACATGCAGGCCAACTGCATCACCGCGTAGGACACACACCAGATCTCCAGAAACAGATTCACTTGAGCCTCCCATTGACGATCCCCCAGACGGTCTGGAGTGATCTTTTGAATTTCTTCGCCAAAGCAGTGTACGTCACGCCCTCGGACCGCAACCGGATAATCTCCTTACGATCCTCGTCGCTCGTCCGTCGCCACTGCCGTTTTCCGTTCACCGTGTACTTGTACACCGATGCGTGGCAGCACCCTACAAGAGCAGCAACTTCCCGCGTGCTGCGCCCAGCCGTATGCAGCTTCCAGATCATCTTCTGCTTTGCTTCACTCAGCTTGGTGTTGTCCTTGCGCGGCAAATTGACCGGCTTCTCGCGCTTGGGTTCCTTGACCGGCTTATCCGGTATCCGCGCCGTGAACTTGGGCATGAACTGCTTCATGTACTCACGGCTAGGTAAATCAATCTTCATAGCTCAACCTTCCATCCTCTGCGTCTGGCGTTGTTGGCGACGATGCGAAGCACCCGGAACCGTGAATCTCCAAACACTTCCGGGACAATCCCCGTGGAGATCCACAGCGTCGGTTTGATCTGTCTCGCACCAATCACCAGCCAAGCCCTGTTCTTTCTCAGCTTCACTCAATGTCTTCCGTGATTGCGATTTCGCATCCTGACTGCCCATCGAGACAGTACCGCTTCCTGATCCGCCCATCCGTCACCTGCGAGTCGTCAGCCCACACCCCGGCGGCGGTGATCGCGTCGCACACAGCCTTGTCCAAGTTGTCTCGGTCAGGCTTCCCGGTAGGCCGCTTGGGCGCGGACGGCTTGAGCATGCTGGCGTTCTTCCCGGTCCCGAAATGCGACTTCGGCCTCGGCAGGTAGAACGTCAGATCACACCGCACCGGAATGCCAGCGGGGAACAGGCCAGCATTCCCGCGCACCGCATGGATGACGCACGCCTTCCACTCGTTGCTGGTGCCGGGATCGTACATCCGCGCACGCCCACCGAATGACGTGGCGCGAGGTCTCGGTTGGCCAACGGGTAGCCCAGGGACAAAGACGGATAGGGATTTCACTCATCTCCTTTCGCGGCCTCGCGGCATCGCATGGATCGTTCCCAACCATCGATCTCGGACCAGGTCGTTCCGCACTCATAGTCCGCGAACGATGCGGCAATGGTTGCGGCGCAGGATCCGCAGAAGTCGCAGGTCTTGTTCACTTCGCACCTCCACGGGCTTTGAGCATGGCGTCGGCAAACTTGTACGACTCTTCCGCGTACAGCGCGTGACTTCCAGATCGGTCCACCGCTGCAACCATCCCCGCCAACGCCTGCCCCGCGAACCAGTCGCGCAGGGACATTCCTTTCCTACCATACGCAATCTG
>JAURLM010000153.1 GCA_030831265.1 Chloroflexota bacterium | reverse complement strand
ATGCCTGCAAGCGCTTTCGGTTCAGGTCCTGAAGGTACGTTGCCCATTCCACCTGTTGAACCTCGACGTTTACACCGAGGTCACGTCGCCACATGTCGGCAATTACCTCAATGTCCAGTCCGGGTGAGCCACCTGAACCGGGGACGGTGATGATGATCCGCGGGCGTGTAGCTTCGTCAGCGTACTTCGATTCAGCCAGAAGCTGCTTTGCCTTGTCGAGGTCATATTTCAGGCCAACAAGGTCCGGGTTGTAGCCGGGGAAGTGTGGAGGAATGATGCCGTAAGCAGGCTCCAGTAGATCTGCGAACACCTGGCTGGAGATCAATTGCTTGTCCACCGCAAGATTCAATGCTTGCCTGAACTTTGGGTCATCAAATGGAGCCTCTTTCACGTTAAACCCGATGTACTGCACACCAAATTGAGCCGGGGTCTCCACCAGGTCTTTGTTGAGCGGTTCTGCCGGATCGTTAACGCGGTCCAGGTCTGCAAGACCAACTCCGGTTATGTCGATCTCGTCGTTCTCATACATGGCCATCGATACGCCACCAGACAGGTTGTAAACTACCTCGTCCAGATAAGCGGCTCGTCCCCAGTAGTTGTCGTTGCGTGCCAGGCGTATCCGCTGGCCGATACGGTACTCGGCGAGGATAAATGCACCTGTACCTACCGGACTGTCAGTCCAACTGCTACCACCATTCTCGACGTTCTGTTTGTTGAGAACGTAGGCCGTCGGGTAGGTCAACTTGGCCAGGAAGTAGGCTTTTGGTGCGTCGATAGTTATCTGGAGCGTGCGTTCGTCAATGACCTTGATGCCGCTTGCATCAGTCGCACGCCCTTCAATCACATCGAGCATGCCGACGATATCGCCGAGGTATGTTTCGGCCACGGCTGAGCCTGTATCCGGGTTGCCTGCACGTTCAAGCGACCACTTGAAGTCCTGGGCTGTTACAGGGTCACCGTTGCTGAACTTGATGTCCGGCCGCAACGTGAATTCGTAGACCGTACCGCCGTTCAGTACGTTCCATGATTCGGCCAGTTCCGGAACGATCTTCAGAGTTTTATCGAGGCTGACCAGTCCCGAAAACAACTCGACGACGACACCGAATGAGGTTCCGTCTACAACGAGGTGCGGGTCCAGCGTTGGCGGGTCTGAATATACGAGAGTGAAACTGCCACCCTGCCGCGGACCGCTGTTGCCGTCGGTTGGAGTCTCTTGCAGTTCAGGTGAAATATCTGGTGCAGATGCGCGGGTGGGAACTGCGGTAGGGGATGCGCTGGCAGTTGGTTCAGTGGTGGAGCTTGTGTCAGCGCAGGCGACCACCAGCATCAGGATTGCAGCGGTGGCAATGAGGAAAAGGCTCTTTCGCATCTAGTTTTCGATTCCTGATCACGACCCCGAGTGTTGTACGTGTGGGGTGTTTCGTATTCATGTGTAACCGGGAATCCCCGGGAATTGACGGCGTTCAGACCACCTTACGGAAGCTTCTACGCCAGATTACAGCAACTGGATTGACCACTTCACTCGCTCAGCGATGCGGCTTCTTCCACTTGAGATGACAGATTCGCCTTCAGAATGTCATCAATATCCCCGTCAAGGACACCCTGGGCGTTGCCCGTTTGGTAGTCACTGCGGTGATCTTTCACCATCTGGTACGGATGCAAAACGTAGCTGCGTACCTGTCGCCCGAACTCGGCCGCAATGTGGTCACCCTTTAACTTCGTACGTTCTTCCGCACGCCGTTGCATTTCAAGGTCCACAAGTCTCGCGTGAAGGATGCGCATGGCCACATCACGGTTCTGCAATTGTGAGCGTTCGTTCTGCACCGCCACCACCAGGTTGGTTGGGATGTGAGTTATACGAACGGCGGTCGAGTTCTTCTGGACGTTCTGACCACCGTGACCACCAGCGCGGAACACGTCGATACGCAGATCGTCCGGGTCGATCGTCACATCTTCCTGTTCGTCCGGTTCGGGGAGAACTTCGACGAGTGCAAAACTGGTGTGCCGCCTGTGATCGGAATCGAATGGTGAAAGACGCACTAGGCGATGCACACCGCGTTCTGATCTCAGGTATCCGTAAGCGTGCCGACCGTCTATGCGCGCTGTAGCGCTTTTGACACCCGCTTCGTCGCCGGGAGTTTCTTCGAGGATCTCGACCACAAACCCGTTCTTCTCCGCCCATCTGCAGTACATGCGGAACAGCATCTGTGCCCAGTCCTGCGCGTCAACTCCGCCTGCCCCGGCCTTGACTGCGATGATTCCAGGGCGTTCGTCATATTCGCCGGAAAGTTGCAGGTCGAACTCTAGCTGCTCGACCTTCTTCATCAGGCGCTCGTACTCATCGCTGAGTTGGTGAGCCATCGTCTCGTCGGATTCGTCAATGGCGAGAGTAAGGAGTTCTACGAGGCTTTCGCTTGAGCCGTCGACGTCCTGCCACGCTTCGAGTTCGGTCTTCATGGACGAAAGCGTCTGCATACGACGCTGAGCGCGCTGTGAGTCATCCCAGAAACCCGGCTCTGATGCTTCCTGCTCGGCCTCTGCTATGCGTTTTTCGAGTGCAGGCAGGTCAAAGACGCCCCACAGTCTCAGTTATTCGCTGTCGGAGTGTGGTCGCCTGTCCGGCAAGGTCGCGCAAGATAAGTTCCAGTTCATTTATACGTGCAGCCCGCCGGAGAATGTGCGAGCCGCGAAGTTACGGGTTCGAAGTGGGCGCGATCACATGCTGTAATCTCATCCCGAACTGAAAGTATAACAGCGGTACGCTTTGAATCCGGTTGGCTGACAAACCATTATTCACGGATTTCTGGCAGCGTCATCTCAACTGTTGGCCACCGCTGGCCAGTGGTTACGGCGGACAGTTGTCCTGTGTGACATGGCCGTTGGTGTCCCACGTGTACATGCAGCGAGTGTTCGCTTTCCGCATGTAACCGGGGAACAGCACAGGATCAGAGGTCGAGAAGTTGTTCGATGCGGTTGAGTTGGCTGCGACCGGTGGCGGTGGGAGGTTGTTCTCTGCGATGTACATGTCCATCGCCTGTTGAACCCGGCCTATTTCGTCATCGTTCGCCGTGGCGTGCGCTGGCGCGACAAACTTGGCAACCGCGGGCACTGCGATTGCTCCCAGCGTCGCCATGATGCCAATAACGACCAGGAGTTCTATGAGCGTAAAGCCCTGTTGTCTGTTCCCGGACATCTTTCACCCCACCAGCCAAAGAAATACTGGTTTTGCCATTCAAGAATATGGCCGGACAGGTAAGCGCTCCGCGTGTACCGGGTTTGCGTCGGGTGTAACAACCCGGCTTGAAGTTGTTTTCAGGTGTATTTGCCTAATCTAGGGCAAGAGTCACGCCCTCTGCCTGTAACCAGTGCTATTCTGTGTATTCGACCACGGGGCATGGCGTAGCTTGGTAGCGCGTCCGGCTGGGGGCCGGGAGGTCGCAGGTTCAAATCCTGCTGCCCCGACCATTACGAATAAAAAAGGCTCACCTCATCAGGTGAGCCTTTTTGTTTGCATTATGAGTTTGACCGGTGACTATTCGGCCTGTGATACCCGTGACCTGTCACGCTTTGCGAGGCGGTCGTAAAGCACGATGTTCACGGTCATGCCGAGGTTCAGGGACATCACGGTTGGTATCTTCACAGTCATCTGGCATCTCTGAATAATCTCTGGAGACACCGAACCGTTCTCTGGCCCGAAGATGTAACAGGCCCGTTCCGGGTGAACGAACGTTGGCAGGTCAATGGCATCGTCTGTGAGTTCGATGGCCACCGGGGTGCAATCTTCGGGCAGCGCGTCAAAGATGTCATCTACGCGAAGAACCGGTACGTGCCGGTACGCTCTGCCGGGGTCTGTCTTTAGCTTCTGGACATCTATTTCAGGGTCAGCTTCGGCAAGGATGACCATGCGGGCTTCGAAACCGAGCGCCGCCCGAAGAACGTGCCCTACGTTAACACTGTCTTTTGGCCGATCAAGCGCCACGCACCCGTAGCCGCGCTCAGTCAAGGTCGAACGGCGATTTACGAAGCGGTCCAGCCTCCTGCGCGGCCGTTGCCGTGGATCGTCGACGCTGTTCGGTTCCTGCTCGGTCAATGAGATTCGCCTTTCGAGTCTTAATCAGCAACTAAAGCCTACACGCTGGGTCCAGGTGCACGCTTCCTAAATGCATGTAGTAGGTGTCAGGCCAGACCAGGCCGTGATTTGCTGGTAGGCGTGTGCCGTTCCGAGCACGGCGGCGTCATCAAAAGCGTTTCCTGAGAGCATCAACCCTATAGGCATCCCGTCTGATGTGAAACCACAATTGAGCGAAATGGACGGTTGACCAGTCACATTAAAGACGCCTGTGAACATCGGGAACTCTTTGCCTGCGGAAGGTGTAGGTCGGTCCAGGGTCGGGCGCACGTCTGCAAGAGATGGTGTCTGTACAGGAACCGTCGGAGTGACCAACATGTCGATACCAGCCATGGCCTCCGCCATCTGGTGGCACAACTTTGCCCTGGCTCGCTGGGCATGGATGTACTCGGTTGCCGTGACGCGGCTACCGTCAAATAGTCGTTGCCGTACAGCGTCAGAGTAGAGGTGGCCGCTGTTTTCGAGTTGTGTTTCGTGAACAGCAAAGGCCTCGGCGATCAGGATGGCGACGTTGATCGACCGGCCGGAGGCAACCCAGGGCATGTCCACCTCGACCAGCTCGGCTCCTTCAGATCTCATCGTGTCGACTGCCGCCATCACCGCTGCTTGGATCTGCGGGTCAGCGCGTTCAAAGAAGTAATCAGACGGCAACCCTAGCCGGAGGCCTTTCAGCCCGCGATCAAGTTTCGACGTGAAATCCGGGAGTATGCGAGTGGTGCTCGCAGGGTCGGCTATGTGATGCCCGGCAATAACGTTCATCATTAGCGCACAGTCCTCTGCGGTGCGGCACATCGGGCCAACGTGGTCCTGGCTCCAGCTAAGGTCTTTCACACCGTTGCGCTGCACAATGCCGTACGTTGGTTTGAACCCTGTGATGCCACATGCGGCGGCTGGCATCCTTATAGACCCACCGGTGTCAGTGCCAATTGACATCACTGCTGCGCCAGCCGCCACTGCGGCAGCTGACCCGCTGCTGGAACCGGCTGTCATCCGCTCGACATTCCACGGGTTTTTCACGTCACCCGTGTGAGAATTGATGCTCGAAATGCCGAATGCAAACTCGTAAAGGTTTAGCGTGCCTGTCAGGATGGCTCCGGCTGACCGCAACCTTTCGACAATCGTCGCATCTGCGGTTGCGATGTTGTTCTTCAGCACGGCCGAACCCGCTGAGGTAACTTTGGCTTGCACATCAACGAGGTCTTTAAGGCCTGCCGGTATACCGTGCAGAGGCCCGCGATAGTTTCCTCCGCTGATCTCTTTCTCAGCCTCCACCGCAGAGTGTTGTAGTTCAGCGGTATACACATCAATGTAGGCGTTCAGCACAGGCTGCATGTGCTCTATCTGCCTCGATGTGGCCGCAGCCAGTTCTACCGGCGACAGCTTCCTGCTGGAAATCAGCCGGCCAAGTTCAGCAGCAGACTTCATCAGCAACTCTGTGTCACTCAACGGTTGACGCTCCGTTCACAGGGCGGTCAGTCGCTTCAATTGGGACAAACACGTTCGCCGGTTCGTAACCCGTGACATCAATACGACGCACGGCCGTAACTGAGGGATCAGCCGGTGCTTGGAGACTCTGCTTGGGAGAATTTTCAGGGTTGTCAGT
>JAURLM010000152.1 GCA_030831265.1 Chloroflexota bacterium | reverse complement strand
TGCCGGAGCTTGTTCAAGATTTGCTCCGGTGTGTGACCTTTTCGAGGCATTTCGCCCCCCCCTTTCAGAACGTCCAGTCTGGACTTTTCCAGTGGTTTCGTTCGCGGGGGGCAGGTCAGTATTTCGCGTTCAACGAGACTGCCCGGGTGTGCGACACACTTTTGCCCGGCTGACCGTCATTTTCCTACTCGTACGAGAGCGTGATGTTGGATGCCGTGATCACACCAGAGGCTTCGATCGAGTCTGGTGCGTGCAATGCCAGGCCTGAGAGGTCCACATCCAATAACATTTCGACATCGAGATCGCCCAGTTCGAACACCGTGGCGCCTGGGTCTGCGCTCGCAAATTCAGTCACGTCAATGGCGTAATCGCCCTCGGCGAGGAAGTCGAGCGATATCGGTAGCATCACCCCTTCACCGGCGATGCACGGCGCCAGCGGACCCGGGTAAGGGGCGAAACACGTCATAGCGCCGGTTCCATTCAGGCCGAGATTGATAGCACCTGCCGTCTTACCAGGCCCTTCGCCGGTGACGAAAGCGCCGGCCACTTCACCAACCAGTGCACCACTGATGACCTCTGCGACCATCCCCTTTCCTCCACTTGACGATGGAAGCGTGTAGGGCAGGTTGTAGATTGTGCCTGGCACAAGGTGCATCTCGTGCGTCTGGATCGCAACCACCTTCATCGGGGTCGAGAAAGACTTCTCGTAGTTCTCACAGTCACTGTCTTTGCACAGGGTCAGTTCAGTGATAATTCCCTCAAGGTGCTGGTTTGTGGCAATAACGGTCACCTCGGAGATGTTCGGGCCGTCATAAGTGAACACCGAGGCGGATGTCGGCTCAGCGCCTTCCCCGGCATCTATGCGGTCCACCCATCCGGACGCCTCAAAAGATGCCTGCCAGGAATCCTCGGCCGCCTTTGCCGTGGCCACACCTACGGCACCGAGAATCACGGCTACTAGCAGAAATATTGATACGCGGAACTTTGTCATGACAGGCGTCCTCCATGGTGCGGTTGCGGACGCGTCTGAATGCGTTAGGCGAGCCGCGAGCGCGAAAAGATTGTCTCGCCCGTCCTTTAAGAATCGGTCGAAAAAAGTATCGAGCCGAAGAGCCACTTGGCTCGCAGCAACAGGACAGTCTGGAACTCTTACCTGCGGAATCCCACGCCCTTCGCCGCTCTGCGGCCGAGGGGCGCGGCAATCTTAGTCTGCACTGGCTGTTACAGCGTCGGGTTCTTCGCCTTGCATGGATGAGTGCTCCATTACGAAGTTGTAAGCCGAGAGAGCAGCGATTGCACCCTGTGCGGCAGCCGTAATGGTCTGCTTCAGATCGGTGCCATCGGTCAGGTCACCCGCTGCATAGATGCCGGGAACGTTTGTCCGCTGCATACGATCGACACGAACTTCATTGGTGTTCGGGTTCAGATCAAGTCCAAGCTGTTCCGGGATTTCAACACGGGGATCAGCGCCCGCCTCAATAAACAGGCCATCGAGAGTCAACTCATCGCTGCCCTCATACGGCTTCGTTATGCGCACGCCCGTCAGTCCGGCCATGTCACTACCAAGCAGTTCGGCCACTTCCGTCTCAAGTAGCACCTTGACGTTGGATGTCTGCTCCAACACCTTCAGCAGGATCGGTTCTGGTCGCCATAGCTTGTCACCGCGGTACAGCAGGTACACGGTTTTGGCGTATTTTGCGAGCAGTATTGCGCCTTCTACGGCTGCGCTTCCACCACCGACAACAGCGGCGGCTGATTTGTTGCGATACAGCGGTGCGTCACAGGTTGAGCAGTACGAAACACCCTTGCCCATCCACTCTTCTTCGCGGGGCAAACCAAGCTTCCGGCGTTCTCTGCCAACTGCCAGTATCACGGCAAGCGTATTTACGATGGTTCCGTCTTCAAGCTCTACTTTGAATCGATCACCATCCTTCGAGACAGAAGCGACGTTTGAGTTCAGAGTTGGGACCTCAAGCTTGTCCACCTGCTCCTTGAACTTCATCATCAATTCGAAGCCGTCGATATCTCCCGTTCCGGGGTAGTTTTCGATGACACCGCCGATAGCCGTCTCGCCACCAAACTGCTCGGCAGCGATTACGGTGTCCACCTGGTAGCGCGCTGAGTACAACCCGGCTGCATACGCGGCTGCGCCCTGTCCGGCTATCAGTACGTCAGCTTCTCTAACTTCACTCATCTCGGTGCGTCGCCCTTCGGTCTCTTGCGTTGCCTGCATGATGTAGTCATGCAAGGGTCGTAAACGGGTGTCAGGTTAAGGGTAAGAGCCGAACCATTCCGGTGTCGACCTTGATTTTAAGGAAATGTCGAATCTCATCACGCTAAACGGGATGTAATCATTAGATGCGTACATGTGGCATCCGGTTCAATGGCCACTCTCCATCGTTCCCACAACACCAACTTATGCAGCTTTGTGACCGCTTGCCCTGCGAGCAAGGTCACGCACGGGTCCCGGTGTAAACAGGGCAATAGCGGGTTTGATGATGTGCCGGGCAGCCAGTGGTGAATAATCCCCTCGCTTCACAGCCCCGATTTTCGCCCGTGTAACCCACTGATACTGCTGATCCGCCAGTTTAGCGTCACCGCCACGAATCACTCGCCGCAGATTCAACGGCTCTGGTAGATTCGCCAGCTTGCATTTTCGAGAGAGCCGCAGATACAGGTCGTAATCGTAGGCAAATGGCATGTTGGAGTAACCGCCAACTGCACTGAAAATACTCTTCCGAACCATCACAGAGGAGTGATCGAACTGGTTTTCGCGAATTAAGGCTGAATGCAGGTCCTTGTCACCGGTCACCGGTGTCCACCGACTGATTTCTTGACCAGGCTCGTCTATGAGTGTTGCACCAGTTCCCAGCAGGCCAACTCCTGGATTCTGCCGCATAAAGTCCAACTGCCTCTCCAACCGGTTCTGAACTGCCACATCGGAAGGGTCAAGGAGACCGACAAACGGTGCCCGCGCAATTGAAAAACCGCGATTCAGCGCATTGGCAATACCACGTTCCGGTTGCGTCAGCGTCCTCATTCGCGGGTCACCAAACCGGTCAATGATCTCAGGCGTACGGTCAGACGAGCCATCATCAACCAGGATCAGTTCGAGATTGCGCAGAGACTGGCTGAGAATGCTTCGGATGGCTTTTTCAAGAAATCTCTCGCCGTCCCTCACGGCAATCACCACTGAAACATCCGGTGCATCAACCCTCGAATGCCGAACAATCTCATCTGCCGCCGGGGTAAAACTTCGCAAATTCACGAAAGACTCCACTCATAACTACCGGTTCAGTAACTCAAAACCAGGCTTCACGCAGCGACCGATGTTCCAGCTCTCGCAACGCCCACCGATTCCAGCATCATCGCCAGTTTCGCCGCCTCGTCTTCAGCATTGAACTCAGGTTCTGTGTCGATGACCGTGTCTTCCACATAATTGGCAGATGTCCGCAACAGGAGTTTCGCTTCCAGTGCAACAAGGGCATCGAACGAGTGTCGGGAAACTACAAAACGACGACCTTCGCGAGCGAGGCGCAATCGCACTGCAGGCTCTCTGAAGAGCGTCTCAATGTTCCGGGCAACATCTTCCTGAGTCGCGGCAGATTGCAGTACGAACTCTGACCAGTCGACCCCGTCCGCATCTCCGCTGGTAACTGTGGCATCAGGTTCGATAGAAATACATGAAATCCCGGAGGACATCGCACGCAATAACAGTTGGGAAGAAACCGGGTCATTGAAACCCACACATAGACGCATTCTTGCTATGGCATCCGGCAGCATCTCTGGTGCTGGCAATGCTAGGAACTCAACGTTCACACCGCGCTGCATTGCCTCCGCCTGGAGCGCTGCGGCTTTTTCATTCCCACCATGAGACGTTGCGACGAACACTCGCAGGACGAGGGCTTGCCGACGTTTCAACAGGTGTTCAGCAACACCAATAATCATTCGCCCACCTGAATCGTGATTTGAACCAAGAAAGACGCCTACAGTCCGAGGCCTGGCAGGATCGGTTGTTGTTAACGGGCAGTAGAGATCGACGTCAACCAGAGCAGGCAGTCGATACGGTTCGGGCAGCGAGTCCAAATGGGTATCGGTTACCCGCGGCCAGCCGACTGATAACCGAACATGGTCAAGCGCTTTGCGCTGCATTTTGCCGGCGTGCCATTCTTCTGACTGCTCACGCGGGCGAGACCAGGGAGTTCCCACCGAAAAAGTCAGCGCTGAGTTGCTCACCTGGCTTGCGAGCCACCCGGCGGTGGCGCCCTGTGTGTCCATCACAGTTACGACAGACGCGTGCCTGACACTACGAAAACGCATTACTACTGATGCGACAAGAGTCAATGATCCTCTGAATGGCACAACCACAGGTGTCTTCAGATGACGAACCCTAGGCACATCCAGCTGCTTCGTGAAGTCCTTTCGATCCGCGGTCATTAGCAACACTGTGCGGAAATGGCGCGCATATCTCTCAAGTGCCGAGGACAATCTTCCAAGTTGACCCGCCGCGTCGTATTCGTCGATTGTCGTTCCACCCATGAGAATCAATAGTGTTGACGGATGGGCTGCGCTCACCGCAAGTTCCGGTAGCCTTCTCGTATACCGACGTCGGACAAAACTGATGACTGCGGCAATATCCAGTCGCACCCGCGGCAACACCGGAGGCATCTTTTCGCTAATCTCGCTTGAATATGAACGTACGGCGTACAGCACTGGCCGCATGAGCTGACCAGCTCTCGCCATCCACATATTCACTTTCGGGGACAGGGATTTCTTCATCGCGATTTATAACAGGCAACTGGGAATAGACCCTGTTTTGCCAGGATGTTAGCGACACGGGTCACGAAGTTTGGATCCATCACTTCAGTTTGAGCATTGGCAACGTCGCAGACAGCGACACCAGCCACGCGCAGCTATGAGTGTGTTCACGCACAGGCATGTGGTGATTTGAGACATCCTCAGCCCGTGACCAATCACCGATGCTGTGACCGTGCAAAACACCTGCCTAGGAAATCCCAATGCCTGAAACGATCAACGAACCCGGATACAAGCGCCCGTTTGATCTCGTTGTGCTGATACTCGCTCACGTCACACTGGCACCACTCTGGATTGCCCTCTGGATAATCATTCCACTGGCGATAAAGCTGGATGATCGCGGGCCAGTCTTCTACTCACAGAAGCGACTGGGACGCAACGGCAAAGAATTTACCGTCAGAAAGTTTCGTTCCATGGTCACCAATGCCGAAAATGGCACTGGCGCGGTCTGGGCAAGCAAGAATGACTCACGGATTACGCGCGTCGGGCGGATCCTGCGGCACACAGCCCTTGATGACTTGCCCCAGGTGATTAATGTCTGGACCGGGGACATGAGCATCGTCGGCCCGCGCCCTGAGCGACCCGAATTGCACAGGAAATTCACCGAGGCGACACCGGAGTTCGACCATCGCCTGCTCGTTCGTCCTGGCATGGCCGGGATGGCTCAGGTCTATGGAGAATATGATCTCGCACCACCATCCAAACTGAACTACGACATCGCCTACATCGGGTCGATGAGCCTGTTCATGGACATCAAGTTGTTGACCCTGGCTGTGTTCAACACCATGCTTGGACGCTGGGGACACGCTACAGGCAATACCACGGCTCCCACCGCATCGAACCCCACGCCCGCAAACGTCTTGCCGTTCACGTTGCATCCCACAGCAACCCAGGAACATCAGACAGCGGCTCATACTGCCGACGCACAGGAAAACCAGTCTGAAAAAGCCGCCTGAGGCATTTCGCCGTCCCTTTCCTGCCCGCTGACTTCCACAGACCGCATAAATCCCTCTCTAATACGCGTAGTTCCCTGCCGTAGATGGTTACGGTGGCCTGAACCCGCGTCTACTCCATGAATCTCCGTGTTGGGGAGCATTAGCAGCACGGGTTAGCAGGCACGAGATAGCGCCCAGTCGGTTAATCCATGGTCGCCTGTACACACTGAAATCGTGCAACTCCGTAACGGATTCTCTTAACCCTGTCTTTACCGATTCTTTACTCTGGTTTTATGCAGTACGTAGACCTTTGCACAAAACCGGTAGCACAACCGAATCTTGACTCAGTCAAGCGGCTCCTCACCGCCCTCGGCGAATGGGGAGCGGCTGAAGAGAAAGGCGTTCCCATGCCTGCTCTCAACCTGCTCGCCGAAAACGCAATGGACGCCTACCTCAACGTAGCAAGTGCAGCCTGACACTCGCCGCGGTAGCAAATACACGTCATTACTACCGTTCTAGTCCTACCACTCTCGCTGCTATACTCCGTCAGGTCCCAGTATTGGGAACCTGAATTGTGGGCATCTGTGACAGACACCCCGCTTCACGGCAACTATTTTCCAGGCTCACTTCGCGCTTTCAGCGCAATTTGAAAAAAACGCCAATGAGTGACATCAACATCGTCCGCGACGGCACCGTTACTTCTCCCATCGGCTTCTCTGCCGGTGGGATTTACGCCGGGATCAAGACACAAGGTGAAGGCAAGCTGGATATCGGCTTGCTCTACTCGGACAGGCCATGCGACGTAGCCGGAACGTTCACTCGCAATGCCGTTGTATCTCCTTCTGTGACTGTCACGAAAAGTCTTGTAGAAGGCGGCGGTACCATCCGCGGAGTAATCGCCAACAGTGGTTGCGCAAACTGCGCTGTTGGCGAGTACGGCTTCAAGGACGCCCAGGAGATGGCTGCCATAGCTGCAGCCAAGCTGGGAGTTCAGCCTGACAACGTGGCTGTAGCCTCAACCGGGGTCATTGGCGTTGAGTTGCCGATGGCGCTGATCCGGGATCACGTACCCCAGATAATACTGAAAGAAGACGGTGGGGATGAATTCGCTCGAGCGATTCTCACCACTGACACCCACACCAAGCACATTGCCGTCAGCTTCAAGATTGGTGGCTCGACCATCACAATTGGCGGCGTGTCCAAGGGTGCGGGCATGATTCACCCTAACATGGCAACCATGCTGGCGTTCCTGACCACGGACGCTGAGATTGAGACCATGTTCATGCGTCAGGCCTTACGCGACGTAGTCAACCTGACTTTCAACCAGATAGACATTGACGGCGACCAGAGTACGAACGACACAGTTTTGCTGATGGCGAACGGTGCCGCCGGAAACGCCGTAATTTCTGGTGGAGACGAGGCATCAGAGACATTCCGTGAGGCCCTCTTGATCGTCGCTCAACACCTCGCAAAAGAGATCGCTCGTGATGGTGAAGGGGCCCGAACGCTGATTGAAGCCACCGTAGAAGGGGCAGAATCTGACGCCGATGCCCGCAAAGCCGCAAGGTCAATTGCATCTTCGCTACTGGTCAAAACGGCCGTTTACGGTCGGGACCCTAACTGGGGTCGCATCTTGATGGCGCTCGGAAAGAGCGAGATCGCGCTTGAAGAATCGAAGATACGGGTGTTCATCAACGACATCCAGATCGTCTCTGAAGGCAAGGCTATTGCCTACAACGTCCAGAGCGTCGTGACCGCCCTCAGCCAGAAAGACGTACGGCTCCGTGTTTCGCTCGAAATGGGCGAGGGCACAGGAACCGCCTGGGGTTGTGACCTCACGGAAGAATACGTCATATTTAACTCTGCTTACACCACCTAAGCCTGCCGAGGCGGACTTCGTGTCACATCCTCAAGACACCGCTCCAATGAAGTTGCGGCAGGCCGACGGTTACATGGCCTCCCGCGCCTGTTTCGCGTTGCCAACGTACCGGAGCGCACAATGACGAGCCGCGCAGATATCACCGGCAAGATTATTGTCATCAAAATCGGCGGATCAACACTCGGTGAAGGCGACAGTACAGTCCCGGACATAATCGACCTCTGGCAACGAGGCGCACTTCCGGTAGTCGTACACGGTGGCGGCAAAGTCATATCCCAGTGGGTCGCAAAGCAGGGCATCCAGCCCGTATTCGTTCGCGGTCTCCGCAAGACAGACAGTGAAACGCTTGATGTAGCTATTGCCGTACTTGCCGGGCTCGTCAACTCAGAGCTAGTAGCCGAATTCTGCACTATGGGAGCAAACGCCATTGGCCTGTCTGGGGTTTCAGGCGGCATGCTCAAAGCAGAGGTGATGGATCCGGAACTTGGCTATGTCGGCAAGGTCATCGACGCTGACCCCACGGCTATACAGACCATCCTCAACGCTGGTGCGATCCCGGTTATAGCCCCCACTGCCCTTCTCGCAGACGCCACGCCAGATAACCCCAACCGCATCCTCAACGTCAACGCTGATACGTCTGCCGGGCATTTAGCCCGCTCCCTGTCCGCTGACCGTCTCGTCTTCCAGACTGATGTTCCAGGAGTGCTCGATGCGACACGGCGACTGATTCCGCGCATGACCAAGCGCCAGGCCTACGACCTGATCGAGAGCGGCATCGCCGGCGGCGGGATGATTCCCAAGATTGAAGCGTGTGCGGACGCACTGGAGACCGTGCGGTCCGGTCACATCATCGACGGCAGGCAGGCGGGTGCGCTGCTGGCGTGTTGCGCCGGGGAAGACGTCGGGACCCGCATAACCTGAACCGGTCATGTAACGCGAAACGGGCCACCGAGTTTCTGACTCAGTGGCCCGTTTTTTTGTTTGCTTTATGCAGAACCTAGCTGGCCACACCAACTCCGCCCAGGTTCAATCCGCCTAGGATTGATTGAAGCGACTTCGCCTGCAAATCGTTGATTCCGGTTCGTATCTCAGACACCCTGCTCAACCACTCTTCAAGTTCAGCACGCAGTTGCTCGCGAAGTTCAACTGATCCACCGTCACCCGAAGTAGCCTCATTCAATCTTTCGATAAGAGGACGCAGTTCTGATGTTGTGATCTGTTCGATCATCTTTTCCAGGTCAGTGATCGTCTGTTCAAGCTCTTCTGGTGCAGTCAGCTCAAGGTCATGAATCTTGATCGCAATGTCTGACTTCTCTTCAGAGATATCATGGAGGGACATCTCAAGATCATGAATGATCGTGCCGAACTGGGCGGCAAGCGCCTCACCCCGGCTATCCGATTCTTCACGAAGGGCCTTGATTTTGGCCTCTATCTCAGCAATTTGCTCTTTGAGGGCGATGATATCTGCATCACTGGAAAGGGTATCGACCCGCTCTCGCAGTTCAACCAGATCAATCTCCAGCAAAGAAATCTCGACTTCTAGCTGGCTACCCGCTGCCTCTTTCGCCAGAGCGAGTTGATCACGGTATTCAGCGATCTGGCTCTTTAGCCCTGCGGCGAGAAGATCCAACTCTGCCAGGCGCTGGTTCAATTCTTCAAGTTCAATCCTTGTGCCCGGAGCAGCAAGAACCTCACTCTGAGACTTCAGACCTGCCAGCTTTTGCTCCAGTGGAGCCAGCTTCTCGTTGCGAATCTGGTTTACCTGCTCGTGAATCTTGTCGATATTGACGACCAGGTTGCCATCAGCAAGATCACGCAATTTTTCCTGTCGCGGTGAAATCTCCTCGAACTGGATACGCTGGAGTTCAGATTGCAGAGAAGTGTATTCCGCCTGTTCTTCCGGGCTGAGCCCAACACAGGCAGTCAATAATGCAAACGGGGCGATCATAAGACCCAAAAGCCGTTTGCTCACATATCGCTTCATCAAAAAGCCCCCATTTGAAGTTCCACATGGCCCGGACAAAACCTGAGCCACCCTTCACAACACCTCATACAACCTTAGGCAGAGGCACTTTGGGTCGCATGGGTCTTTTGGCCTAAGCGAGGCTCATCCGTAATATCCGGCAGCAGCGCAGGTTCCTTCCTGAGAGCGAGAATCAGGCATACAACGGCGTTCAGATTGAGTTATATTTCGACCTTTCGTCAGAAGATGGCGGCAGTAGACCAACGTCCAACTGAAATTTGAGTGCGCCGGGCCGAGTACGGCACGGCATACCTGTTAAGCGCAGAGCAGAGGCAGAACGATGACCAGCACAGCAGAATACAAAGAGCTTGAAGCCAAGTACTACATGCAAGTAGTGAGGCGCATGCCGCCCGTGCTGGTTCGAGGTGAAGGCACGAAGGTCTACGACAACGATGGCAAGGAATACCTGGACTTCACCGCAGGATGGGCCGTTCTAAATCTCGGGCACAGCCACCCGGATGTCACGAAGGCCATCCAGGATCAGGCAGGCAAGATTCTGCAGATGTCGAACCTGTTCTACACCGTCCCACAGCTTCCGCTTGCGAAGACCATTGTCGACAACTCGGCTGTAGACCGCGTCTTCTTTTGCAACTCAGGTGCTGAAGCTAACGAAGGTGCGGCAAAACTCGCCCGCAAATGGGGCAAGCTGAAGCTCAACGGTGCATACGAGATCATCACCACGCTCAATTCATTCCACGGCCGCACGCAGGCCATGATGGCAGCTACCGGGCAGCCTCACTACCAGGACAACTGGCGTCCGCTCATGCCCGGGTTCGTGAATGTTCCGTACAACGACCTCGAAGCCATCAAAGCAGCCTACAAACCCGGGATGACGTGTGCGGTGCTGATCGAGCCTGTCCAGGGTGAAGGCGGCGTTATCGTCCCGTCAGAGGGTTACCTCAAAGGCGTCATGGATTTCTGCCACGAAAACAACATCCTGTTCATGCTGGACGAAGTTCAAACCGGCATGGGCAGGCTTGGCACACTATTCGGCTACCAGCGCTTTGAAGGCGTGGAGCCAGATGTAATGACGCTCGGAAAAGCGCTTGGCTCAGGCGCACCGCTTGGCGCATTCACCTGCAAAGAATTCTGCTCAGTCCTCGAACCCGGCGACCACGGCTCGACTTTCGGCGGCAACGCGCTGACCACCGCTGCCGGAGCCGCAGCAGCAAAGGTAATGGTTGAACAGGACATCCCGGAAAAGTCCATGAAGGCCAGCGCTCACCTGTTCGGCAAACTGAATGCGCTGAAAGAGAAATACACCTTCATCAAGGAAGTTCGCGGCATGGGACTGCTTGTTGGTCTTGAGATGACAGAGACCATCGCAGGGCCAACCGTCGCAGATTGTCTTGAACACGGCCTGCTGCTGAACGCAGTGCGACCGAACACGCTTCGTTTCATGCCGCCGCTGACGGTCACCAACGAGGAGATCGACAAGGCTGTGGAGATTCTTGATGCGGCACTGGCAAAAACCAGCGCAAAGTAGATTCCGGCTCGGATGGCATGCAAACAGCGTGCCATCCGAACACCGGACATGACACAGGCCTCCACCTGCGTCACAATTAACGTGGCATCGTTTTCGCGTCATTGCACGCGTGACAGGCCAATCGACATCACAACTCCCTCCCACAAAGAGAACCCATGGCAAGAGACAAGTGCGTCCTCGCTTACAGCGGGGGCATGGACTCCACAATCTCCGTCGTCTGGATCCAGGAACAGTACGATCTGGACGTAGTGACGCTCACTGTTGACCTTGGTGCAGGCCCGGAAATCACCGGCGTCAAGGAACGTGCCGCACAGGCTGGTGCAGTTGAATCACTGATCTGGGATGTACGAGACGAGTTCGTGAACGACTACATCTGGCGCGGCCTCAAGGCTTCTGCGATGTACGAAGGCGTCTACGCACTCTCAACGGCGCTCGGTCGACCGTTAATGGCAAAGAAGCTGGTTGAGGCTGCCCGTGAGACAGGTGCGGTTGCCGTGGCTCACGGCTGCACAGGCAAGGGCAATGACCAGGTTCGGTTCGACGCCGGAATCAAAACACTGTCGGCACACGGCGAACCGCTTCGCATCATCGCTCCCGCCCGGGAATGGGGAATGAGCCGCGACGAAGAGAAGCAGTACGCGGCGAAAGCTGGATTGAAGCTACGCGAAGTTGGAGAAGACCAGCGTGTCTACTCCATCGACCGTAACCTGTGGGGACAGGCCATCGAGGGCGAAGACCTTGAGGACACGTGGGTTGCCCCTCCGGAAGACGCATACTCATGGACCCGGCCAGTGGTTGATACGCCGGATCAGCCGGACAGCGTGGAGATCAACTTTGAAGAGGGAGTCCCGGTCGGCCTGAACGGGAAGAAGATGAATGGCGTCGAGTTGATCGGTGAGTTGAACGACATCGCTGGTTCGCACGGAGTTGGTCGCATCGACCATCTTGAGAACCGGCTCGTTGGCATCAAGTCACGCGAGGTCTACGAAACTCCTGCGGCAGTCGTCCTGCATACCGCTCTGCGTGCGCTGGAGACGGCGACGCTTTCGCGTGAGCAGCAGCGGCTGAAGACATATATCGCATCGCTGTACGCCGACCTTGTTTACGATGGCCGCTGGTTCACCGCTGTGCGTGAAGACATGGACGCCCTCGTCGACTCGTCAATGCGTTACACGACTGGCGATGTCCGGGTAAAGCTGTTCAAGGGAACAGCGACTGTCACCGGGCGAAGGTCACCGTACTCCCTGTACGACTTCGGCCTTGCAACCTATTCGACAGAGGATGCGTTCGATCATCTTGCGGCCACCGGATTCATCGATATCTACTCGTTGCCAGCCCGGACCCAGTACAAGACGCAGACCCAGCACGACGCGCGTTAGTCCTGGCAAGTTCAAGTAAACGCAAAACAGGCCAGACGTTTGTCTGGCCTGTTTGTTGTTCATTAATCCCCGGTCCCTACAGGTATCGCTCCGGCGCACGGCTATCCTCGTAGCCGGTCTTAACATCGATAAGCACCGTCTTGCCCTCTTTGTTCAGCCGCTGTGCGCTCTTCAACGCAGGACCAAGCTCCGCTGGCTTCGAAACTCTAATACCCTCCGCGCCCATCGCAATCGCAAGCCCGGCGTAATCACCCTGCATGTACGAAACACCGAACTTTTCGCGGGCTGTCGGGAAGCCGCCGGGATACGTCGCCATCCCGCCGTTGTTCAACAACACGGTCGTGATCGGGATTCCGGCTCTTGCGGAGGTCTCAATGTCCAGTCCTGACATGCCGAACGCGCCATCGCCCATCATGTTCAGGCAGAAGCGGTCAGGCTGCGCCAGCTTTGCACCGATCATCAACGGGATGCCAAAGCCAAGGTGCGTCGTCTTACCCCAGCCTATGTAGCTGTGCGGTGTCGTGGCCCGAAAGAACGGCACAATCTGGTCACGAGGAGCTCCGGCATCGTGCGTGACAATGCTGTTCTCCAGGTCAAGATTCTCGTTCAGTTCGTGAATCAACCGGTAAGGGTTGATTGGCGCTGAATCGTCCTTCAGATACTTATCCCAGCGAGCGAACCATGCCTTTTTCACCTCGGCGATCTGCTCCCTGACGCCGGTCGTGCGGCCGCCCTCACCGATTCGAGCCTTGACCTCTTCGATAATCGCCTCAAGCGTCAGTTTGGCATCGCCAATCAGGCCAATCGAGGCAGCGACGTCCTTGTTGATCTCTTCTGGATTCAAGACGCCGTGGATGACGAATTTTCCGGCAGGTATCGCCTGGCCGTACGGAGTCGCCGTCAGTGATGACCCGATGGCAAAAAGAACGTCGCAGTCATCTATCCACTGCCGACCAGCTTTGGTGACGGTCATACCGCCAGTACCAACGGACAGCGGGTGTCGCTCGTCGAATGCAGATTTGCCCGG
>JAURLM010000151.1 GCA_030831265.1 Chloroflexota bacterium | reverse complement strand
TGAACGGGGATTTGTGGTGCCGAAGGTGGGAGTCGAACCCACACGGGCGTAAGCCCAAAGGTTTTTGAGACCTTCGCGTCTACCATTCCGCCACTTCGGCGCATCCGATGAATACGGTCGGATCCGGGTCAGGCTATGATGCAGCCCAGCAAGCTAACAGCGATCAGTCATTTTACGGACATTGCCGTACCAGCACGGAACTGTCAGTAAGCGGCACCATGAGCTAACCAACGATGCCGCTTTCCCGCATCGTTACATGGTAGCCGGATTTCGGTGCAATGCTGAACAGGCAACACCGGGAATTTCCACCATATGCAGCATCCCGATGCTACTATCTGCCGCCGAATGCCATGTGAATCACGCATAATGCACCCTTCACAAGCGACCTGGGCACACTGAATACATGGCACAACCCACCGACAGCGACGGCATTGAGCCCGAACGAGAGCTATCTCTACAGCGTCCACTGGCGGTGATTGACACCGAATCGACCGGACTTAACCCTGAAACGGCGCGTATCGTTCGCATCAGTGTGTTGCGCCTGGAGCTGGACGGCCGCAAGAACCTGCGATCAGAGCTTGTCGATCCCGGCGTTCCAATCCCTGCCGGTGCAACGGCGGTTCATGGCATCACGGATAACGATGTTGCTGGTCAACCTCCGTTCAGGGCTTATGCCCGCGCATTGGCGCAGGCACTTGAGGATTGTGACCTCGCCGGGTTTGCCATCGAGAGGTTCCATCTTCCGCTGTTGTTGGCCGAATTCCGACGAGCCGACGTGGAATTCTCAATGGAAAACCGGTCAGTGGTCGACGTGATGTCGATATATCACCGACTGGAGCCGCGTGACTTCGAAGCCGCGTACCGGCAATACACCGGCCACGATGTCCCGCCCGATCGTGCATCGGGGAATCGGAGTGAAGCGACCCTGGAAATCCTGCTTGGCCAGTTGCGATCTCGACGCGAGCTACCGGACGAACCCCACAGGTTGGCTCGCTGGGCACGCGGCGTACCGGAATCAGCGGCAGATGAGGATGGACGCTTCACGCATCTCGACTCCGGCGAACTTGCTTTCAATTTCGGTAAACACGCCGGGGAGAAAGTGACTAGCGTAATTGAGAGTGACCCGTCATATGTGGCATGGGTGGCTTCCAACGATAGCTTTTCCGCAGAATCACGGAAAATAGCAGCAGACGCATTGTCCGACGCCGGTTATGAGCCGTCGGCACGCCTGAACTAGAACGGTCGACCGTTCTGCGGCTCAGATAGAGCGGGCGGAATGGGTTCCCGTTCGACCGGCTCACCAGTAAGCGTGATTACAACGCATGGCATCTGGTCAAAGATCCGGCGTGCGAGGATGAACGGGCCCCACCACGGCAAGCGTAGCTTGCGGTTCACCTTCACTGCACCGAGCAGGAACTGGATGCGGAATCGAGGGAAGCCGGGTCGAATCGACCAGTGTTCGACAAATTTCATCAGGTACGGGACACGTTCGTTACGATCTCGCAGCACGCGTGCTGTCGCAGCAATGTCGTAACCCGGCTCGAACTCCACAGTGTGAACCGTCACTTCCGGGTTACGAGCCATACTGGCAACCCAGTCTCGCTTGCCGGGATAGCCGGATAGGATAATTTGGTCAGCGCCGTCCCAGTAGTAGGTGGTCTCAATAACACGCGGCGTGCCGTTGCGCCGGGTGAGCGTGGTGCGGATGTAGAAGCTGTCCGCTAGGATTTTTTGCAGCTTTGGCGGAAGTGTTGGCATGCCTTGACGGTACAGCTAACCGGCACAAGATGCCAGTGAGGTGAGGATGACTGTTCAACGTGGAATGACTGTCTTTTACGATGCAGGTTGTCCCGTTTGACGGGCTTTTCGCCGCTGGGTGCAGCGGAGGGGCCATTCCGAGGCGATAACCTTCGTATCCAACGATGCTGAATCAGTACTGGCCGTAACGAATATGTTTGACCCGGCACTGGCACAACGCACCATCGTGCTTATCGACAGTGAAGGGAATTTCCGCACCGGTGCTCGTGCTATCTTCACCATTGTCTCTGTCACTGGCGGGCTGTTATCGGTTTTCGCACGCGTGCTGAAGCCGAGACCGATAAGCATTTTCTTCGAACCGGGTTACCGGGTTTTCGCAAGGTATCGCGGGAAACTGGCCCGGTTGTTCCCGGATCCTGGATGACGCGATAACTAACTTAGCGTCTTCTCAAAGAGGCGCAGATCGTTTTCGCCGAGCACTGCCCTTACCACCGATTCGGAGTGCCCTGCGTCCAGTAGGCCCGAAGTCAGCGCTGGTAATTTTGACATGTCCTCCATGCCCTGCGGCAACTGCGTCACACCGTCAAAGTCCGAGCCAATGCCAACGTGTTCTGCGCCAGCGACACGGATAGCGTGATTGAAGTGGTCGACCAGTCGGCTCAGCGGAGGTCCCGGCTCTGGAACCGGATACGCAATTCGGTCGAAAGGATCACGGTAGATTGCTGGTTTCCGCAGCGGTGCTTCGACGTTGCCACTGTCCGGGTTTGCACCGATGAACCCGCCGAAGAAGTTGATGTTTATCACGCCGTCGTTCTTCGCCATCGCCTCGATCATCGGGTCCCACATGTTGCGAGTGTGGTCCAGCAAAGCTCGGCAGGAAGAGTGTGATGCGAAGACAGGTCGTTCGGCTATATTCAGCACTTCCCAGAATGCGGCTTCTGACACGTGCGAAATGTCTACCAGCATGTTCAGTCGTTGCATCTCGCGTACAACTTCCCGTCCAAACGCGGTCAGCCCGCCGTGCCGCTGGTGGTTGTGCGAGTCGATCCAGCCGGTAGCCGCGCCCCATGCAAGCGTGATTGAGCAAACACCCAGGTCATTCAACATACGGAGAATTCCGAGATCGTCGCAGATGACGCGGCCACCTTCGATGGTGATGAGCACCGCTATCTTGCCCTGTTCCCGCGCTTTGCGGACGTCTGCCGCAGTACGAGCGAACATGAGGTCATCCGGGTAGCTGGCTATCGTTCGATGAATCGCATCAATCCCGCGCAGCACGAGCTTTAGCGCGTGTTCGTTGGAAAACCCTTCATCTATCCAGACGGCGAACATTGCGGCATCTACACCACCCGCCCTCAACCGGGGAATGTCGACGTGGCCCTCTGAAAGCCGCTGTGAGAAGTCAGGAGACCGCCACAGAAGGTGAGTTGCAGTATCGATGTGTGTATCGATCACCAGTGCGTCTTTGTGAAGGGAACCTGCGTCCATAAGCAACCTGTCCGTGATAGCCGTGAGCTTTGTCTGCGATGTCCGACTGATGGCGCAACTATAGTCGAACTCCATGCGTCCGTGCGGGCAATTCACTGCTGTCATCATCGATACCCTGCCACGGCGGTTGGTTTTGGAGTATCTTTTGCGGGCGCGTTGTGCTGCGGCCACAGCAAAGTCACCGAGTGCTGCTTCTACCGCACCAGCGCATACAACATTGAGAACACAGGCCCGGGCAAATAGTCACAGGTTCACCTGGTCAAAGCCACAAACAGCTACAAACGGAGCATTCAATGTCGAAGAAGTACAAGGCAATCATCGTCGGCGCAGGTTCCATCGGCAACGCACATATGGAAGGCTACAAGCGCGTCGATGAAGTGGACGTTGTCGCTGTTGTCGACCCGATAGCTCCCGCCCGCCAGACGTACATGGACGACTACGGTATTCCGCGCGGCTACGCCACCCTGGCCGAGGCGCTTGAGAAGGAAGAGCCGGACATTGTCAGCGTCTGCGTTTGGCACCTGCTTCATGACCCGGTAACTGTTGAGGCAGCGGCTGGCCCAAGCGTCAAGGGAATCATCTGTGAGAAGCCGATGGCCATTGGCATGGGTCGTGCAGACCGGATGGTCGAGGCCTGCGAGGCGAATGATGTCAAGCTGGTCATCAGCCACCAGCGTCGCTTCACACCGGGATGGGAGAAGGCGAAGGAACTGGTTGAGCAGGGTGCTATCGGCGAGGTGATACGCGCCGACCTGCGAGTTCGAGATGGCCTTGCGAACTGGGGCACGCACTCTATCGATGGTGCCCGTTTCATCACCGGTGACCCGAAGGCGGAGTGGGTGCTTGGTGCCGTGACTCGTGCCACCAACAAGTACGAACGCGCCACCCCTATTGAAGATTCCTGCATGGGCCTGATCCACTTCGGCCCCAGCCTGCAGTTCTTCATCCAGTCTGACCTCTGGGACCGCAACTGTGATGCGGGTAAGTTCCTGCTGCGTGGCACCGAAGGTCTTCTGCATGTGACGGAGACGCGATTGCGCCTCTTCAACGCCAGTTCGGGTGGCTGGTCTGATGTTCCGCTGGGCCTGCAGGAAGGCGACCAGGCCATTGGTGGCAACATGAATGCCGCCCAGACACGTGAGCTGATCCAGTGGATCGAGGGTGGCCCTGAGCACCGCGGGTCAGGCCGCAAGGCACGCGACACCGTAGAGATCATGATGGCGATGTACGAGTCAGCTCGTCACAACAAGGTGATCAACCTGCCTATGGCGGAAAAAGAGTACCCGTTGGAACTCATGATCAACGAGGGTAAGCTTCCGCTTGAGGTCGATGAGATGTACGACATCCGCGGTTTCCTGAACCGTGATGGCATCGATGAAAACCGCTACCGCCAGCTTCGGCAGGACGGCATGGCACACCACCAGGCAATGCGAACGGTTCACGAGGAGATGGCGGCCAAGAAGTAAGGCCACCTTCGCCCGGCATAAAACCTAGCTACTTACGCCAGTCTCTGCTTCATCCTGCGGTTCAGGAGCAGCAGGTGCTTCAAGCCGCGGGGTTCGGTTCAGTGAAAGACTGAAGGTCACAAGACCAGGGGTGTCTCTGGGTGCAGCGAGTACGCCACCAAGCGTGCCGCCTGCGTCCGGTGAACCGAGGTGACTGACGCCAATGCCTGTGCCTGATTCACCGTCTGCCTCTTCTGAATCCTGTGCCCCAACCGTGCGAACTCGCACGTCTGTAAACCCGGGTTCTGCTTCAAGCAGTCTTACAAGCCTGAGAACCGAATTGAAGTCCGGCCCTTCGATGGTCACACCGACGATCTTGCCGTCGTCGTCGATCTCTTTCACATCAAGGCCAGCGATAGACGCCACACGATCTGTGATCACGTCAATCACACGGGCGTAACCACGTTCACGGTCCTTGACGAGGTTGACCTTGTCGAGAAGCGCCTCTGTCTCAGCCTGGATCCGGGTGATTTCAGCCCGTTGGTCGGCCGCACGGCGCACTCTCAGTTCTTTGAGGCCAACGCTTCGTTCCAGTGATGCCAGTTCGTCCTGTGACTGGGCAAGCGCGTGCTGTTGTGCGGTAGTGAACTGGTATATACCACCGAGTCCGAGCAACATGACAGCAGCCATTGACGCTGTAAGGGTTGCCTGTACAGGGAAGGGTTTTGGCCGGAACTCCGTAGGACGGAAGTCCAGCATCGGCCTGTCCACGATGTGGACGCGTGTTCGCTGCCACCAGTGTTTGCCTGTTACAAGCGCAAGACCAACGTTCGCTGCATAACGGGCGAACGGGAAATCATCCGGTGCACGCAGGGTTGGCGGCAGGCTTTTCCTGACATACGGAATACTACTTGCGGCCAGTTCAGCAGATCCTGCTATCGATTCCGCTGAACCCGTAAGGAACAGCCGTGAATCTGACGGCAGCGGGTTGTCCGGATACATGGAGTCATGGAACGCAACCGTACGGCTGACCTGGGTGGTAACTGACTGGACCCATTGAGCCTCAGTCATCTTCTGGTCAATACCGACTTCACGTACGACTTCTGGGAGACCGTCTTTCAGAACGATAACGGTGATGCTGTTCGCCTCGATATCAAGCACAACACCGGTGCCTTCGTTGGCGGCAGCGGCCAGGGCCATCGCCTTTGGCTGGACTGTCGAGAATTTTGCACCTGAGTTGGCCAGGGTTCGGAGGTTGCGCCGAAGGACATGCCGGTACATACCGAAGGCGTAAACGTCATACGGATCGCCGTCCACATCAGGTTCGAGGTCTGCTTCTATCTCTTCAAATGCATCATCAAGGCCATCATCTTCATCGCCAAATGACGGTGCGTCATAGTCAGCCTTGGCAGCGTCCCACGCCAGTTGAAGTTCCTCTGGGCGAATCGACATACGTTCTGCTGAAGCGTCGATGATGGCCTCTGTGAGGTTTTCACCCGGCTCCAGGAACACGGTAAAGCGGCGTTGAACAACGTTACGTCCGGTGATGGCCACGGCCACCTTTGCACCGTTCAGCCGTGCGCCCTTACCAATTTCAGTGATGACAGCTTCAAGTGCTTCGGAGAACGTCGTCTCGTCAACTATGAGTCCGTCTTGCACAACACCAACTGGCAGATGCGCTTCAGCCCAGCTGCGGACACGGTTACCACGGGCAACAAGCACTCGAATTGCTGAATCACCAATGGTGACGGTAATAAATGCACCAAACGGTGAAGCGGCGGCGCGGCCAGTGGCTGCGGCAACCGTCCTGACGGCTGGGATGCCCCTTGGGCCTATCTGTCCGAACGGGCCGTGATCTTCCGGTTCCGGTGGCAAGTTGAAATACGTCGGATTCATCTCGTGCCACAGGAACGTGCGACCCAGGAACAGCAATCTGTTCTTTATCCAACAGTCAACGCGATCAAATATGTTTCCGTTGGACTGCCCTGGCGTTTCGGTGCGCCGCCACCGGCGGTTCATCATTTGCCACCCCCGGCAGCTGCATCCAGTTCTTCATCAGACACACGCCTGGACAGCGATTCAAGTTGCTTGTCCGTAAGGTCTTCCGGTGCAACTGGGCGGTTAAATACTAGGGCACGAAGCGACCCGATGTAACTGTCGTTGTCAGGTGCTACAAGCGAGTTCTTGACTTCCATTGCTTCTACCGCGTCGCCCTCAAGGAGAGCCACGAAGTTCTCAAGTGCCGAGATATCACCACGAACACGCATCAACACCGGCGTGACGTCGTAAATCTCGGTACCAACTGGAACGATGTCGTTGATCCCTGTCGAAAGGGATTCAACCTTCACGCCAGCACTGTTCGCAGCGGAGATAATGCGTTCAACGAGACCAGAATCCGGTAGTTCCAGTACCTGGGCCTGTGTTGCAGCTTCAAGCGCACCAGTCCATGACCGCAGACCTGTTTCGATGTCATCAGTACGCGGTTCCGGCAATGCAAGCACCGCACGCTGGGCGCTGATCTTGGATTGCAGAGTCACGTTGTCCTGGTATGTACCCAGGTATGTAACCCCGAACGGGACGTACGCGGCAGTGAACAGAACGAGGATCACCCATCTGTTCTTGAGACGACCCAGGAGTGGCGCAAGTTGATGCTTGATCTTTTCGGAAAATCCCGATTCGATCAGGTCATCTGCACCTGTGTTTCGTGCGGCAGCGGATCTGCTAATGGCTTTTGCAACCATAACCCGGTTTAGAACTCCTTCCAGGACAGGACTTCGATCCCGTTCGCTGTGACCGTTCCCGTGACCTCGACCATATGCCCCTCATGCACGGCAACAACCGTGAAGCCCTGGTGCACCTCAATCGCCGCAATCTCACCGGTAGTTGCCCTAGACAGGTCCAGTAGAGCGAAGATGCCTCCCGGAGCCTCGGCCACATACGCGGATGCGCGAGAGAAGTAAGTTCCCGGCTCTAAACTAGCCTGCATCTGGAACGTAAGATCAATACTGTCGCCAGGGTTGATTAAGGTGGGCGGCACGTTCCAGAAGTACCTGGCACGGGAGTCCAGCGTGAATAGCTGGTACAGCCAGCCGCTATGTGTTTCAGCTGGATCTGTGAATATGGCTCCGTCAAACTCGGTCGATCCAGCTATGTACGAAAACTGGGCCGGTGCCCAGTGGCAGATCCACTCAAGCGTCAGCGGAGAAGGGTCTGAATTGGTGACGCGAATGGTGTAGTCATAGGTAACAAGACCACCTGCTCCAACGGACGTAGGTGTAACGAACTCTTCAATGTCCAGCGTGTTGAAGTCCTGGAATCGAACACGAGCCGAGTTCACGGCGTTGATATCGCCGATGCCGTCAAACCGTACTTCGGCACCGGTCCAGTGAGAGCCGAATGACTTGTTGTCCTCGGCCGTGAATACGAGCTGCACCTCACCACCGAAGGCAGGGACTTCAACGTAAGTTGCAAAATCCCATTGCCACTGACAGAAGCCGAGGAAGCAGCCGGTGATGGCCGGGTCAGAGGTAGTGATGCCCGAAACGGTCCCGGCCACAGCCGTTGGCTTAAACAACCATTTGGGGTCGACGATCACCCGGCTGATGTTATGCGGGACAACATCGTCGTTTGTCACGGTCAGTGTGTAAGTGAACTGGACGTCTGTACTCTGCGGAACCACATCCGGCGATACGGTAAGCGTCACCCTGAACCGGTCATCTCCAGTCGGTGCATCTTCCAGGGCTGAAATCGTCACATCAGCATCAGTAAGCACTTCGCACGCAGGTGTCTGGTACGTGATGGAAGGCGGCGACCCGGACATGCTGCTCCACAACGAAGGATCATGCTCCAGCCGCCACAATGCGTGCTCAGCCGCACAGGCAGCGCCAGATTGTGAAACCGGGCTGGTATCAGATGCGTTAAGTGACCCGACAACGCGGTTCAGGATTGGTGCGGCACCTGCTGTAGCACCGAACAGGCCAATAATGGCCAGCGACAGCACCACATAACCCGTCTGCCGACGTACATGGCGCTGGTTCTTGAAAAAATTCTTGAATACCTTGAAAAGCTTCATCGTTATCCGCCTCCCAACGCAATGCTCAGGTCTACCTGGCGTGCCTTGCTCGGAGAGTCCGGGGGCACTATCACGTAGCTGACCGTTATCAGGTCACCGTCCCTGGTGAATTCGAGATTCGTGATGTAGCGGCCAATGTCCACGCCAGAAACCCCGCAGTCACGGCGCATCACGGTTCCAATAAGAGAGATCGTGCAGCTCACGGGTCCACCGTCGTCCCACGTAAACGTTGCAGTGTCCACCGGGGCAGCAAGGTCAGCAATGTCCGTCGTCTCCGCCTGGTGAACGTCTCGCACCAGCCAGCGTGCAGTTCGGGCAGTCTCCACTGCGATGTCCGCAATCGCACCAGATTCATTACCCGTCTTTATAGATACGAGCGTGCTGCCTGATATCAACCCGGCGAGAATGGACATGAATCCAATGGACACCATGAACTCCAGCAGAGTGAAACCTCTCTGCCGTTGACCGGTGACCAACTGTGAATTCACTGTCATTGATGGCTTTACCGATTTATCTTCACTATCGACTGTTCTTGCACAACTTCGCCAATGTGAGTGACCGTGACGGTTACTTTCTGGATGTTGGAATCTCCACCGAAGTAAGCGGTTGTCGTATTCGAAACCACATAACCGTCCGGAGTGTCCACAAGCGCATATGAGCCGCCTGTAGCGACGTATGGCTGGGTCTTGATTGATTCGATCTGCGAAATGACGATGATCCCGGCAGTGGTCTCTTCGTCAACCTGCCGTGAGGCTACTGACGCGGTTGATAGTGCGGTCATGCTGGCAAGCACAACGGTGCTGATGATCGAGATTGCGACAAGTGTATCCAGAAGGATTACGCCACGTTGACGCAATCTTTCCGTCTTGCCCCAAACCACTGAACTGGAAGTTACATTCCGCATGAGTCACTCCAATGGTCTCCTGTCTGAGTTGCCTCAGTTAGAGACTCCATTGACGTCATCATCTCGCGCGGTCGGATTTGGCATCGCGTGGAAATTGTGTGACGAGGGTGTGACCGCCACCAACAAATACCGGTATCAGCGCTGAATCAGCAGTAAGCCTACGAGTGGCTCTCCACCCAGGTCAGGGCTTCCACGCCAGTGTTGTCCAGAAGTGCCTCAATAGAGAGATTGGTTCCAAGGAAGTCAACACTGATGTCGTAGACACGAACAGCCTTGATCGGAGAAGATGCAGACGTTGTCGCTGCCACTTCCTGCCCGTTCGCCGTGCTTTCCGTTGTGATGATCGCCGTTTCAGAGAACCATGTACCCGGAGACAGCGAGCCTTCTGCCGTTCCGTACATCACAAGAGGAACTCCAGGCTCAATCAGTACGCTTAGCCCGGACCAGGTCCATTCCCAGCGGTCATTGTTCTTGAAGTCAGAGTTACGGGTCGGCTCTCCGGATGTGAACCCGGAGATACTCCCGGCGACAACCTCAAGATCCTTCGTCGCCCAGAATTTCACGGTCTCCAGCGTCTGACTAGAGACACCGCTGTTCTCAATAGTGATGGTGTAGTCAAATTGCTCGTGAACTCCAGCTTCTACCTGCACCGGGGTTACAACTGATGTAACAACAAGGTCATTCTCAGCCGTCACCAACACGTTAGCTTCGGTCAATCCACCGATATCACCAACACCATCAATACGGACAGAACCATCCATCCAGTAGTTGCCTTCTACCTCATCCACTGTCATTTGCC
>JAURLM010000150.1 GCA_030831265.1 Chloroflexota bacterium | reverse complement strand
GGCCGCATGGAAAAACTCCATCAAGGTTGCGAAACTCTTGATAGAACATGGTGCTGATTTGAACGCAAAGGACGAAAGCGGCCGGACACCCCTGGACCGGGCATCTGTAGCGAACTATCCCTATGCACAAGCCGAAGAAGTTGCTCGGCTACTCAGAAGATAGAAGAGGTTTCGGCAATCCTGTTCACCTGCACGCTTAACCTCTGGAGAATTCACAAATGACCGTGTTGAACCCGGATGTGGACACGTTCCTGGGCAAGGCGAAGAAATGGCGCTCTGAAATGGCGGCGTTGCGAGAGATCGTCCTCGACAGCGGGTTGACCGAAGAGTTGAAGTGGCGGCAGCCCTGCTACACGCTCAGTGGCGCGAACGTGGTCATCATCAGTGCGTTCAAAGAGTACTGCGCGCTGAACCTTTTCAAAGGGGCGCTGCTGAAGGACCCCAGCGGCATACTCGTCAGCCCCGGCGAGAACACGCAGTCCGGCCGGCAGATCAGGTTTACGAGCGTGGAGCAGATTGTCGAGATGGAGCCGATCCTGAAGGCGTATCTCGACGAGTCTATCGAGAACGAAAAGGCCGGGTTGCAGGTCGAAATGAAGAAGACCGAGGAGTATCCGGTGCCTGACGAGTTGCAGGCGAAGCTGGACGAGTCACCGGATTTTCGGGCGGCGTTCGATGCGCTCACGCCGGGTCGGCAGCGTGGCTACCTGCTGCACTTCGCTGCGGCGAAACAGTCAAAGACGCGGACAGCTCGGATCGAAAAGCACATGCAGCGCATCATGGATGGAAAAGGGCTGCTGGACAGGTAACGTTGCCGGGCAATCATGCCCGGATGCTGTTGTGACTCCGGCGCCTGTGCCGAATACAGACACTGCAAGTTGCGCCATCATGAACAAAGCCGGAATTTCGACCGCGCACCGATTCTATGTGCTCCATATTGGCGCTGCATCGGCTAGGATGTGCCCGCGCGGGTGGGCGTGTTGTTCCGCACCTGCAAACTGGCATCGGAGCTTGCTATGAAAGTCACGAATCTCAGGACGATGGTCGTCGAGGGCGAGGAGCCGTACATCGGCGGCAGGTATTTCCTGTTCCTTTTTCTCGAAACTGACGAGGGCATCACCGGCATTGGCGAACGAATCGCAGGCAGCAGCTACTCCAACAACCTGAAGGACATCCAGACTCATGTTCGGATGGTCGAGGAGCTTGTCGGCCAGTTTGTCATCGGCGAAAACCCGCTGCACATTGAGAAGATCTGGGACCGCATGTACGGCTCCCGACATGACCTCCGCCACCCAAGCCTGTACGCGACACCGGCCATCAGCGGCATCGATATGGCGTTGTGGGACATCAAGGGCAAAGCGGCCAACATGCCGATCTACGAGATGCTGGGCGGCCAGTATCACGAGAAGCTGCGCGCATACTCATACATGCCCAGTGCGGGGCTGGACAAGCACCCGGAGAAGGCTGGTGAGGTGGCCCAGAAGCTGCTCGAAGAGGGAAATACCGCATGCAAGATTGACCCGTTCATGCCGACGCACCCGATTCGTGACATTCCACTCTGGGAGATTGAGCACGCAGCGAAGATTTTCGAGAGCATCCGTGACGCCGTTGGCAACAAGCTGGAGGTGGGCATTGGCACGCACGGCCAGTTGACCACTTACAGCGCAATCCGGGTTGCCGACTATCTTGAGCCGTACCACCCGTTCTGGTTCGAGGAGCCTGTGGCACCGGAGAATATCGACGAGATGGCCCGCGTCGCGGCGCACACAAGTATCCCGATCGCCACCGGCGAGCGTCTGGTTACCAAGTACGAATTCTCGCAGGTGCTTGAGAAGCAGGCGGCGCAGATTATCCAGCTTGACGTGGGCCAGTGCGGCGGCATCACCGAGGCGAAGAAGATTGCGGCTATCGCAGAGGCGCATTACGCGATGATCGCCCCGCACATGTACTGCGGTCCGGTTGCGGCATCTGCGGCCATACAGATCGACGCCTGCTCACCCAACTTCCTGATCCAGGAAGCGAACCAGGGTCCGTTGCACAAGAGGATATTCAAGGAGCCGTTGGTGTTCGAAAACGGCTTCATCATCCCGCCAAAGGGGCCGGGACTTGGCATCGAGTTCGACGAGGCAGTGTTGAAGTCGCACACCGTCGAGTAGTTTTTTCGTACGAATGCATATGATTGCCCTGTGACGACGCTCACCGCTAGTCGTGGGTTAATCCGAGGAGCACTGGAAAGAGTAATGGCCAAAGGAAAACTGAAACTGCTCGTCACCGGGCTGAACGGCGTGGTCGGCAGGGCATTGCGACCCGCGCTGGAAGAACGTTACGAGATCAGCGCGTTGTCCCGTAGCGGAGTGGACTGGCTGCCAGCGGAGAGAGTCTTCAAGGCGGACATCGCCGATATGCAATCGCTGTACCCGGCCATGAAGGGCATCGACGTTGTACTGAACCTTGCTGCCGACGGCGGGCAGAGTAGCGCGGAGGGCATGAACGCAGGCTGGGACTCTATGCTGCGCAATAACATCGTCGGGACCTACAACGTTCTCGAAGTGGCGAAGCAGTCCGGCGTGAAACGGGTGATTCTCGCCAGTTCCGGCGCTACAGCGAACGGCTATGAGCTAGTGGAGCCATACAAGAGCCTCGTCTCGACCGAGAACGTCCCGATTCCGGATTCGTGGGCGATGGTCAATGAGTTCTCCGAGCCGAAGCCGATTTCGCTTTACGGCGTCACCAAGCTGTTTGGTGAGGACCTGGGCCGCTACTACGCGCTCACATCAGAGATGTCTGTAATCAACCTGCGGATAAGCAGCTGCGGGCCGGTGGACAAGGCCGGGCCGGGCAGGGCACAGGCGAACTGGGCGAGCTACCGTGATTTGCAGCAGTTGACTGTGAAGTGCATCGAGGCTCCGCCAGAGATCAAGTTCGACATTTTCTGGGCGACGTCTGACAACCGGAAGTTGTTCAGGGATAACCAGCACGCCAAGGATGTGCTGGGCTACGCGCCGCAGGACGGAGTGAAGTAGGGGACAGTTGTTCCAACCGACGCGTTAGCCCGACGCGTTAGCGAACTGGATTGCCAGCCGGAGGTTTCGGTCTGCCGGAGCGTTCCACCACCACGAATAGGATGAGCAGGGCGACTGTCAGCAGGGCGATTGCGCCTGGGATTGCCCCCACACCGGTGAATCGTGCAATCAACCCGAAGCCACCGGGGATGATGGCCACGCCTGCGGCTGCCCCGGTCATCTGGAAGCCGACAAGGTTCGACGTGTGTGCGCGGCCAATGCGCGCAGGTGTCGTGGAGATGAGCGAAGGGAAGACTGGGCCAAGGCAGAGGCCCAGCGTGAAGATAGCGACGAACCCTATCCAAGGCGCAATGTCTGCCCAGAACAGCATCGCCGCGACCACTCCTGCGGCAATTGATACCCGCATCACACGGTTTGGCTGGAAAATGCCCGTCAGAGAGCCGACTCCAATTCGTCCAACTGTCAGCCCAACGTAGTACGCCGTGACCCATGAACCTGCAGCAGCAGTGGAGATTTCCCGGCTCTGTGTCAGTACGGTGAAGGTCCACTGTCCCACAGCTACCTCCACGCCAGCGTAGAGTGCGAACAGGGCGATTCCGAACCACGCCTGGCGGAGTCGTAAGGTGTCCGACATCTTCGTTGCGGCCTGGCGGAGTTTCGGAATCTGCACATCGGTATCGTCGTCCAGGTTCCAGCGCGTGCGGGTGAACAGGAAATACAACATTGCGGATGCGAATACCGCGGCCGCGACGAGGTATCCGATGTGCCAGCTGCTTTCGGCGACCAGTATGGCGGTCATGATCGCAGGCCCGACGGATGCACCTACGGCGAAGAAGCCGTGAATCCAGTTGGTGATAACCGAGCTAAACCGCAGGGCAGCGTAGGAGTTGATGCCGCCGTCCATCGAGCCGATGCCGCAGCCCGTGAACGCCGCACAGGCGAGCAGGCTTATCCAGTTCGGAGCAAGTGTGTAGCCGAGCACTCCCAGCGTGGCGGCTGCAGCGCTTGCGGTTAGCACAGTGCCCGCCCCAAAGCGTCCGATAAGCCTGCCGCTGAAAGCGGAGCCGGTGCCGTAACCAACAGTCAGGATGGCGAGCAGCACGCCGAACGATGGGATGGTGACATGGAAGCCTTCGCTCATCGACGGCCACGCGACACCGAGCATGCCTTCATGCAAGCCAATGCCGAAATATGCGATTAGTGAGATGCCTATGAGTGCCGCACCCGACCGGCGCGTGAGAACGAAGCGCATGTGACCTCGATAAGTCGACGACGAAGCAATAGCGGAATCGGGCAGACCAACAATGGTATGGCCTGCAAGTGGCGTATGCGCTATCGAAGGAAGCTGATTAAAGGTGGAGTTGGGCTACTGACGTGAGCGCAAGGCGAGCATGCCCACAACCTGTCATCCCGACCCTGTGGAGCGATCTGACCGTAAGAGGGAATTTTGCCGGTCTATGTGCGGCAGAAACCCGGGGATGACATGGCGATAAGTAAGATCCCTCGGCTGCGCTCGGGACGACAGGATATTGCGGTCACTGTGGAAAGCGAGGGGATGGCGGACACCAATCACATCTGAGTGCAGGAATTACTCCTTCATCAGACCGCATTCGATAAACGCTTCACGCAGTTGTGCTTCTTGTTCCCGTGTCAGCGGCGCGGTTGGTTTGCGTGGCACGGTTGCCTCAAAGCCGAGCATATTCAGCCCGGACTTCAGCGCGGCGACACCCCACGACATGCCCAGGAAGTCGGCATGCGTCATCGACTGTTGAATCTTGTTCGCCTCCTCGAACCGGCCATCCATCGAAAGTTCGAGGATGCGCTTGACCAGTTGTGGCCCCCAGTTTCCGAAGAACAGACACGCCCCGTTCGCACCCATCATGCCGCCCGGCAGCACGATGCTTCCGTTGCACGTCCACAGTTTCACGCCATCAGCGATGAACGATGGAATGCGGCACTCCCAGCGGTAGTTAAGCGAGATGATGTAGGCAAACACGTTATCCAGCGCGGTGATCTGACCCACTTCTTCCGGCGTTGCGTCCGGGTTAAGGCCTGTGCGCGGCTGGTGAATGACCACGACTGGCACAGGACTGCCCTTCGTGACCTCCTCGTAATATTCGATAGCGCCGCCGCCAGCACGGCCGTTGCGCGCTGCACCGGGGATTCGCACGCGCACCATGTCTGCGCCGGCTTCTGCGTACAGATTGGCCAGGCGAATGGCTTCGGTGGGTGAAGGCGTGTCGATACCGGCGATCACGAACTTTTCGCCCCTGTGAGCCTGCGACACGGTCTTCACCGCGGCCAGCTTGTCAGGTTCGCCGAAATGCAGCTCCTCGCCGCCGTAGCTGACGACCACGAAGCCGGAGAGGTCTGTCTTGAGCCACCGTTCCGTGTTGCGTGCCAGCTTGTCATGGTCGATGGAATCATCGGCTCGGAGCGGCATGGGAGTAGGGGCAACGATGATGGGGTCTGTCTGTGGGACTGGCATTGTCTTGTTCCTTCAGGAACCGTGCTGAGCTTCTTGGCGGGCAACGGTGTCACTTGTGAACCGCATTCTACGCGGTAGAACGCGTATGGGAATCCTGCAACCGCACGAGGTTCTGCGGACCAACTTGTGTTATCCCGACCAACCCGGAGGGATCTGACCGTCGGAGGCAAGGACAGTCAGCTTATCAACCGACTAACAGCAGGCGTTCAGGTGAAGCTGGTTAGTGGATGTCGCGAAGTGAGATCCCTCGGCTGCGCTCGGGTTGACAGTGGGCGGCGCACACGGCACACGGGATGATAATGCGGATTGCTTCGGATTTAGCCAATGGCAGCACGACGATAGGTTTTTGCCTGTCCATGTGCCGCCATCTCCACTGCTGTCGGAATAGAATGCTGGCCGCGTTCAGGCGTTTTGCCGGGGACAACGACCAGCACCAGATACCGCGTACGGACAGAAGACCACCAGCACCAGTGCCGGATACTGCCTCTAGGAGACCACTTGGGTGAGCTAGCAGCCCTCGCCAACGCCGTTGTATGGGCACTTACCGGAGTCGTCACCAAAGGTGTCGGCAAGAACGTCCGCCCTGCGCATATCGTTACGGCCCAGGCGTGGATAGGTCTTTCGGTGCTCGTATGCATCGGCGTCATTGTCGGACAGATGGACGACCTGTTGCGCGCACCGCTGGGCTCCGTGCTGCTGCTTGCCGGTGGAGCGGCGATTAACACACTTGGCTCACTCGTTTTCTGGATAGCGATATCCCGTGGCCGGGTCAGCAGCGTCTATCCCACCACACAGAGCATCTTCATCCTTATTTCGGTTATCACGGGCTGGGTGTTCCTTGGTGACAATCCGCAGGTGGGCGTCATTGGCGGTGCTGCACTCATTATTGGCGGTGTGATTCTGCTGAACTGGAAATCGTTCGATCACCACACCGCGAACAAGCCACGCGGTGATTATGTAGCGATCGGACTTGCTGTTATCACGTCGGTGTTGTGGGCAGGTGGATTCGTTACCACGGCAATCGGTATCGAAGACACAGCACCGCTACCTGCGGCGACCATTCGCAATTTTGTACCTGCGGTGTTGTTCATCCTCATAAGTGTGTTCATGCCCAAGATGCGACTTTCACGCGTCTACAAGGGCAATACTATTCGGCTCGTTGTAGGCGCTCTGCTGTTTGCATTTAGCTCACTGTCGTTCGTGTTCGCACTGGACAACGCGCCGCCCGGAGTTGTGGTCGTCCTCATCAATACCTCGCCAATGTGGGCCGTAATATTCGCTGCCATGGTGCTTAGAGAACGCCTGACGCGATATGCGCTTGGTGGGACGTTGTTGAGTCTGTCCGGGATTTTTGTCGTGCTGGCTTTCAAGTAACTGTGCCAGTCAACTCCAGCGCGTTCCCACATCATCCTTTTTTGCGGGTATGCTGACCCGGCACGGATTCAGGTCCTGGGAGGAATCACGCACTTTGACGTTCAAACTTGGCTATTCAACCTACGCACTTGCGATGGTCGATCCGTTCGATGCACTTCCGCACATCCGTGACACCGGATACGAGACGCTGGAGATCTGCATGGGCGATGCGTGGCCAACTGCACCAGCGAAGTTTGGGAAGACCGAACGCCAGGAGCTGAAGGCATTGTCAGAGAGCCTGGGTTTCCCTTCACCCGTCTTTTTCGGTGGCATTGACGTTTGCGCCCCGGATGGTGACAGGGCAAATACGCTGGAAAAGTTCAAGATGGCGAATGCCATTCACTATGATGATTCACCGGTGCTGATTACGACCACCGCGGGGCATTCTGCGCCTGAGTGGGAATCTGGCAAAGAGCAGATTCGTGATGCGTTCCTGCGACTGGCTGACCTTGCCGCGGTGCACGGGGTGATAATTGCCATCGAACCGCACGCCGGGACGGACTTTGAGACGCCGGAGAAGGCTGCGTTGATGATGTCGCAGACCCGGCATCCCAACCTGAAGATTGACCTCGACATCAGTCATTTCTACGTTGAGGGTGCGGAAGTTGCCCGTAGCGTTGACCTGTGTGCGCGGGACGCGGCCATGGTTCACATAAAGGACGGCCAGAAGGTGGACGGGCAGGTGCAATACTGCCTGCCGGGAGACGGCACCATAGATATTCCGCTGTTCCTGCGGTCGCTGCGAAAGAACAGAATCGAGCACCTGCCTGTGTTCGCTGAAGTCAGTGTCCAGCAGTCACGGCAACCGGATTACGACCCCTGGGGCGTCGCAAAATTTTGCTATGACGCGCTGGATCGTGCTCGAAAAGAGATTGGGTAGAAGGTTCTGCGGGATTTACCGCGTAAAACAAGCCGCTCAGATCAAGCAAACCGACTAAAAACTGAAACGAGAGAGTTAATGCACCTTACGAACAAGGAAAACCTGCTGGCGATTACATCCGAATGGAAGGGTGAGCGCGACGAGAGCGGTCGGCCACTTGTACCGGATGACATCCTTAAACGGATGGAGAAGGTGACGACCGAAGAGGCGTGGGGTGTTTGTCGTCGCAACGGCTACAACTTCCAGTTCACCGGCGAATGGACAGCCCTGCACCCGGACAAGGTGCTCGTGGGGCGCGCTGTGACGTGTCGCTGGGTTCCACGTCGGCCTGATGTGCATGACTCCATCGAGAAGCAGGGTGAGAAGGACGGACGCGTCGGGTTCCAGAACTCGTGGGTCATAGACATCCTGAAAGAGGGCGACGTGCTGGTGGTTGACCTGTTCGGCAAGGTCAAG
>JAURLM010000149.1 GCA_030831265.1 Chloroflexota bacterium | reverse complement strand
GTAGGCGAGAGTCGCTACGAGGACGATGCGGCCCTTGTACTTCCAGCGTCCCGTGAAGAACACCACGAAGCTACCAGCGGCACCACCGGCGGCGTTCGCCGAGTTCAGCGCCGCAGTGCCGTCGGCACCGCGGCCGTACAGACCATCGGCGAAGACCGGGAATAGCTCCCGATAGAAGCTAACAATGGTCACGCCAATGTCCAGCAGGTAGAGGCCGGGGAGTATCCGGTGGGAACGAACGAAGGTGAAGCCTTCCTTGAGCGATGCCAGCGTCACCTTGCGAGATCCGCCATCAGGTTGACCGGATGCCCTGATGAGCAGCGGGCAGATGAAGCTGAGGCCAGCTATTCCTGCAGCTACGAGGAACGCCGTGGTTGCGCCGTGGTCGTTGTACAGCCAGCCCCAGGCAAGCGGAGCACCGATGCCGGCTACCTGGAACGAGGCGGTTTGGATGGTCACGCCATTAGTCAGGAACCGGCGGGGAAGCACTCGTGGGAGCATGGCGGGACGAGCAGAGTTGCCCAGCATGTTGAATATGCCCACGAGCGCCGTGACGACGAATATGTGCCACACAGCAAGGCTGCCACTGGCTGAAAGCACTCCAAGCACCACCAACGAGAGAAGCGCGGCTGCCTGCGTCATTGCCATCAGCTTTTTGCGGTCGATGACATCGGCAAGGGCGCCGCCGTAGATCACTGCCGGCATCTGCACCAGTTGAACGGCTCCCAGAGCACCCAGCAGGGCAGCAGCAACGGCCTTGTCTTCCGTGGTGTCGAATATCCACTGACCGGAGGTGATGAGCCGTAGCCGCATGGCGATCATCATGGTGATGCCGCCGAGCCATAGCAGCGAGAAATCCGGGAACATGAACGATGACCAGGGCCGTATTGGACCCTGATGTACGTTTTCTGGTTGTTTGTTGCCGGTTTCTGCCAATTAGGACGATCTCTCATTCGTACCCGGTAACGCCCGTCAGTGAACCATTCGCGACTGTTAGCGATCTGGTTAGTGAATTTATGTCATGAGTAGGACGTACTGGGAGAACGGCGGAATGTTAACAGCGCCGCGATGCAAGTGGTGAAGGGAAACCGTAAATCGACTGCAAACAGGTCGCAACCACCTGCCCATCGGACCATGTAGGCGCGTTCAAGTCCGGTTGCGCCATGGCTGGGATGGTTATCGGATTCCAATTTGATATTAGGCTAAACAGTACGCAAAACCGATAATTTTGTACCAGATCGTATGGCCACGAAACGCGAGTTTATGCTGACACGTGTCGCCGGGAGATTTCTGCTGGCGTTTCGCCAAATATCTGGCAGGGCATAACGTTTTTTGCCCCGCACCACGTCGCGACAGGGACGAGATTTCGATGTATCCAGGGCATTAAAAAAAACGCGGGAACACGGCGGTGCGTAGGGCCGAAACGAATCAATTGTGTGTTGTGATCAGCCTGAATATGAGTTTGGCTGTCTATCGTAAGCGTGTGTGCGTTTAGTCGGTGCTGGCACTGCTGAGTTTGATGACCCGTTCATTTAGCTGACCGCTGGAGATACCGCCAGTCCAGGATTCGTAGATCGTGCCATCCGGCAGCATGAAGAACGTCATCGGGAGTCCCACGAGGTTGTAATCCGGGATGAAACTGGCGTCCGGCGCGTTTCCAGCAGGGTATGTGACACCGGTCTGGTCGAGCAGCCTCTGCCCGGACTCGAATGTTCCCAGCCCCATGTACGGGCCGATATCCACGCCGAGCATCACTATCCTGTCGCCGTACTGCTGCCAGCTTGTCTCCAGCGCTGGCATCTCAGCACGGCATGGAGGGCAATCCCCGGCCCAGAAGTTCAGGACGACCGGTTTCCCAATGTCCAGGACTGCCTGCAGTGTCGTCTCACTCTCCGTGAGCACCCCGCCAGACTGGTAGACGTGGATGCTGAAGTTCTCACCCTTCATGCTCTCGGAGGTCGCACAGGACGAAATCAGCGTGAGCGAAACGATGAAAATCGCAAGCAGTAGCGGTGTTCGGTGTTTGATAGTGGCCAAGTAGTGGATCTCGACTGGTTCAGTGCTGTGTCGTTTCCAGCGTAACGGGTTTTAATGTCACTTCGGATCCCGAACCGTACGAAAACGCCGGCATTCAAACACCATGTCAAGGGCGTAAATAGCACCGGCAACGCCACCGACCTGCTCAACAACTCCCAGTCCTGCTATCCTGCGCATCGCGAGCGGTTGAACTCGCATTCAGGCTAAATACAACACAAATAGGTGGTCGAGATGGGCCAGTTCGACAACAAAACAGTCATCGTCACCGGTGGGGCGCTCGGGATAGGCGGAGCAGCTTCACTGGCATTCGCCAGGGAGGGTGCAAATGTAACCGTTATGGACCTGAACCGTGATGCTGGTGAGGCCACAGTGGCGAAGATAACCAGCAACGGTGGCAAAGGATTGTTCGTCGAGGCTGATGCTGGCACGAGTGCGGGGTGCCGGAAGACCGTTGACGAGACGGTCGATGCTTTTGGCGGCTTAAATATCGTGTTCAACAATGTTGGCATTCAACCGCCAAGTTCATACATGAACGCAGTCGATCTGCCGGAAGAGATGTGGGACCGAATCATCGACGTGAACCTGAAGAGTCGGTTCCTGATGGCGAAATACAGCATCCCTCACATGCGTAAGGCCGGTGGCGGCGTGATCGTCAGCAGTGCCAGCGTCCAGGGTTTGCAGTCGATGCCCGGTGTTTCAGCCTACGCTGCCAGCAAAGGCGGTGACCTTTCACTGATGCGCCAGCTGTCACTTGATTTCGCAGCAGACAACATACGAGTCCTGGCAGTGAACCCCGGGACGATCGACACACCGATGGTACGCAATGCCACCGAGGCAGTTGGTGATGACATATCTGTCGCTCTGTCGAGCTATGGCAAGGATCACCCGCTTGGCCGCGTGGGCAAGCCGGAGGAGATTGCAGAGGTTGTGCTGTTCCTTGCCAGTGACCGTGCATCGTTCATGACGGGCGAGAGCGTGACGGTGGATGGCGGAATGATGGCAAAGGGCGCGTGGGCTGGCGGCGCGGGTGCTGGGATCGATTAGCGATCCGGCATGGATGCTGCCGTGTGGGTGATTAGTGTTGCGTTTAGCCTGGAATTGAACTCAATCTGATTTCAACAGGGGATGCGTTATGTCCATGGCTGACAAGTGGCCTGAAATGAACAAAGGCCTCGAAGATCGCATCGATGGTTTGCTGGGAGCGATGCCGGTGCGTCGCAAGAAGATGTTCGGCACGAGCGCGTGGTTCATGCAGGTGAATGACCAGATGTTCGCCGGTGTATGGGGTGACGGCGTGATGCTGCGCGTCGGGCAGGATGAAGCAAGCGTGCTGGTGGAGAGTGGCCAGGCGGGCCAGTTCGACCCGATGGGTGGACGGCCCATGAAAGAGTACGTATACGTGAACTCCGAGCAGATCGCCGAAGATGCTGATCTCGTTTCATGGCTCGAGCGAGGCGCTGACTTCACAGGAGCACTTCCAGCAAAGGTCAAGAGGCGATCGAAGAAGTCCGGTGCGTCCGGTGAGCCCGGGGAGCGCGGTAAATAGGACTGTGCGACCGACCGATGACGTACCCTGACTGATTCATGCCCGGTAACGTTTTCCATATTGCTGATGGGATATGATTGCGAGTGTCAGGGGACAGTATGAGACGTATCCGTGACCGCTCCGCGCAGACGAGTTCGTTTTCAGTAGCGAGACTAGCACTTGCGTTTTTGCTGCTGGCACTTGGCGGCTGCCTTTTCCTTCTTCCCGTTTCTTCCGCATCAGCGCAGGGTGATACCCCGGTTGTCCGGCTAATCGATTTTCACGACCATGTGGACATCGTCTCCGCCCGCTATCTCACCCGTTCCATTGCCAGAGCCAATGCCGACAACGTTGAACTGATTGTCATTGAGCTCAACACACCGGGTGGAAATCTCGACAGCACACGTCATATCGTGACCGCGATTCTTGAGTCAGAGCGCCCGGTAGTGGTGTTTGTCGCGCCAGACGGTGCCCAGGCAGCTTCTGCGGGGACATTCATCGCCATTTCTGGCGGAGTGCTGGCTATGGCACCTGCGACGAACATTGGTGCAGCAACCCCGGTGGATAGCAACGGGAGAGACCTGCCCAGCACGCTCAAGAGCAAGGTCACACAGGACGCGTCTGCATTCATGCGCTCAATATCAGACAAGCGCGGTCGGAATTCGGACGAACTTGAACTGACAGTCACCCTTGGCCGAGCGTACACATCAACGCAGGCCATCAATCTGCGAATCGCCGATCTAAAAGCCAACCACATCGAGGATCTGCTGTCGCAAATCGACGGTCGAGCCATTCCGGCGTTTGACCGTGATGTGACCGTTCACACAGCAGGCGCCCACATCGAAAAGCGCCAGATGCAGCTTGTTGATCGGGTGTTGAGTTTCCTTGCCAACCCGAATCTTGCTTTCCTGCTCATCACGCTTGGGACCATAGGCCTGATAGTTGAGATGTGGAGCCCCGGTATCTGGATCCCCGGCACGCTTGGCTTCACGTTCCTGGTGCTCGGTTTTGTAGGGGTGGGTCACATCGACTATTCGTGGGCCGGCATTGTATTCATCGGGCTTGCCGTGGTCCTCTTTGTGCTTGAGGCACAGGCTCCCGGAGTTAGCTATTTCGGCATCTCAGGCGCCATTGCGCTTGTGCTCGGCGGTTTCTTCCTTGCCGGGAGATTCAATGACGGTGACTTGCCAGGCGGGGTCCAAACAGTTAGCTACTGGCTGCTCGGGATTCTCGGTGTGTCCGTGGTTGCGTTTGTAGCCTGGCTATCGTGGCAGATTCGGATTGTGAAGAACATTCCGGATTGGATCAGTGCCGGGTCAAGCACGCAACTGGTTGGCAAAGAAGCAGAGGTGACGATGGACCTTGACCCTGAAGGTGAAGTGCACCTTGCAGGGGAGTTCTGGTCTGCGGAACTGTCAGGCGCTGACTTCCTGCCACCCGGCACGAACGTCCCGAAAGGCTCGACCGTTCGAGTTGTCCGTGTGGAGGGCGTCCACCTGTTTGTGGAGCCATTAATGTCCGTCACATGAACTGCAACAACGGAAAAATAGGAATTGTCGTGTAGGATTGCAGTCAATCCTTCAACAGGGCATAGGATCACGGTATTTCCGTGCTGTCTATGACTGAGATGCGACGTTTACTGGTGTCGCACAAAGCGAGCCAGACACAGCGGAGGCTACAAGATGGCATTTATCAACTTTGTCCGCGACTACGAACGAATCGCTCGTTTCAGGCTGGGAAAGTTTGAAGGGATGATGGGGCCGGGCGTCGTGTTTTCCGTTCCCATACTGCACCAGATTCAGAAGGTAGACACCCGTACCGAAGTCTTGGATATTCCACGCCAGACCAACATCACGAAGGACAACGCTCCTATCGAGATCGACTTCCTGGTCTACATGCGTGTTGACCTTGCCAACGCTGAGAAAGCCGTCCTGGAGGTTACGAACTACGTCCAGGCTGTTGTGGGGCTTGCAACGACCACCCTGCGTGCAGTTATCGGCGACATTGATCTTGACGATGTGCTTTCGCAACGTGACCGCATCAACGAACTGATCCGGATCAGACTGGACTCCGAGACTGGTCGGTGGGGCATCAAGGTCACGAACGTGGAAATTCGTGAAATCGACCCGCCGAGGGACATCCAGGAGGCGATGAACCGCCAGATGTCAGCCGAGCGTGTTCGTCGTGCTGTCGTCCTGGAGGCGGACGGTCAGAAGCAGGCGGCAATTACCGTTGCGGAAGGCCAGAAGCAATCAGAGATCCTGAAGGCAGAAGGTGACAAGCAGGCCCAGATCCTCTCCGCTGAAGGAGAACGCCAGGCGGCCGTACTGCGGGCGCAGGGTTTCGCAGATGCGCTACAACGTATTCATGAGACGGCAGAAGGTGTGGGCACAAACACCATGACACTGCAGTACATCGACGCATTGAAGAAGATTGGCGAAGGCGAATCCACCAAGTTCGTGTTGCCACTGGAAATAACCAAGATGCTCGGCACGCTGGGAGCCTTCACAGGCGGCGGCGAGTAACCGAACTGCAGGCAAGTTGAGATTAATAAGCACCCGGCAGGGGACAGGGCCTTAATAGAGGCGGTCCCCACCGGGTGCTTTCGCGTTTGATGGGTATCAGGGTAGTTAGTGCGAACCTCGTTAGCTGCGCAATCCCGCTTACGCCGCTTGGCCAACGCATCCGTGGAGTCGATAACGTGAGCCTCCCGACACTCACCGTAGGCGAACCGTTCCGGACACCCCTCAACACTCCACAAATCCACTGTGCCACTCACGTACCCGCCACCCAAATCCGGTCGACCGGAAATACACATTCAGACTGCGGCACGTGGAGCACATTCAATCTCAAACACCCTAATTTCACACCCGAAAATTAGACGAACCACAACAACAAAACGCCGTCGCTACGTGCTGGGTAATGCGCCGTAACCTGACGCGTGCCGTGCGAATATGCCGGAAGAGAAAACAGCAATGCGCCGCTGGATCACTCACTCGCGGCAGCATCAGCGACATACATGTATGCGCCGCGGAAATGCTGTACTTGCCGTCACCGCACCCAAACTCCTGACCACGGCACAGGAGCAACAGCGCAAGTCTGCAGCGGTTCATCAAGGCTGCGATACATAAG
>JAURLM010000148.1 GCA_030831265.1 Chloroflexota bacterium | reverse complement strand
TGCGTCCATTACTTACGCTCCTCCGGGCTACGGCGGAACATCTGCAACATGCGGTCTGTCACCATGAAGCCTCCGACGACGTTGGTGGTTGCCAGTGCTACTGCGAAAACTCCCAGCACTGCTCCGAGTACCCCGGCGTCCCTGCCGGCGACAATCAGCGCGCCGACAATGACGATTCCGGAGACGGCGTTCGTGCCGGACATTAGTGGCGTGTGCAACGTGGGCGGGACTTTTGTGATGACCTCATAGCCCACGAATACTGCGAGCATGAAGACCGTTAGCGATATTAGGAGCGTCTCAACCATTTCTTTTCCCCGGTTAGGGTTTGTGGAACGCAATTCGGTGACTGTGCACCGGGTGACTTTCATCACCCTCGACGTTAGCTATTGAACCGGACCTCACCGCCGTGTGTAACGCACATTGCAGCGATAATTTCGTCGTCAAAATTCAGGTTGACCTTGCCGTCTTTGTCGATCAACAGGTCGAGCAGTGCTGACACATTGCGGGAGTACAGTCGGCTGGCGTCGTTCGGGACCATCGAAGGCACGTTCACAGGGCCGTTGATGCGCACCCCGTTCTCCGTCAGCACAATCTCCCCCGCCTTAGTCAATTCGCAGTTACCACCGGACTCTGCCGCGAGGTCAACGATCACCGTTCCCGCGTTCATCCCGGCAACCATGTCCGCTGTCATCAGTTTCGGGGCAGGGCGACCGGGAATTGCGGCTGTCGTGATCACAATATCTGAGGCTGCGACATGATCCGCAAGCATCTGGCGCTGTGCAGCCTGTTCTTCTGCCGTCTGTTCACGGGCGTAGCCACCTGCTGCCTCTGCATCTGCAGATTGAGGAAGCTGGATAAAGACTCCGCCGAGGGATTCGACCTGCTCTTTAACAGCAGCTCGCACATCGTAGGCTTCGACTCTTGCGCCGAGTCTCTTGGCAGTTGCGATTGCCTGCAAGCCGGCAACACCGGCTCCAAGCACCAGCACCTTCGCCGGTGGAACGGTTCCGGCGGCGGTCATCATCATAGGCAGGTATTTGCCGAGCATATTTGCGCCTATTAGCACGGACTTGTAACCGGCGATGGACGCCTGTGAGGAAAGCACGTCCATGCGCTGTGCACGGGCAATTCGCGGAACCAGTTCCATTGCAAGCCCGGACAACCCGGCAGATGCGAGGCGTTGAAGACCTTCAGCGTCAGTGCGGGCATTGAGCATGGAGATAAGAATCGAACCGGATTTGGCTGCGCCAAGCACGTCGTCATCCAGCGGCTGGACATGCACGATGATGTCGGCGTCCCTGACAGCCGCAGATGAATCAGTGGAGATGCTGGCTCCCGCTTCTGAATATAGAGAATCAGGGAAACCGGACGCAGTTCCTGCACCTGTGGCTATCTGAACTGTGTGCCCGGCTTTAATGAGGCGAGTTACGGTTTCGGGAACGAGCGCTACTCGACGTTCGTTTTCAATCGTCTCTGCTGGCACGCCGATCTTCATCTAGCTCTCCTGCGCGAAGGCTTTACGTTGTTTTAAGCGCCCCGTCACCGGCGCGCGTTCTACCCTGCGCGTTCCACCGGCACCACCATGATAGTCACTGCCCTGCGACAATGTCAGCGATACATGAGGACGTCATGTGAGAATCATGTGTGGGGTTCTTCTTCTTTGACAGGCGGAAATGTCCCCAAATGCCGCGTGTGTCAGGATGAGCAGATATGATTCCGCCATGCGTAATCGGCCGGGGCTCGAATCTCTGGCGTGCGCTTTTCAGTATCCCTGCCATCGACCGATAGCCAGCGACTTATAGAAGGAAATGAAATGTCTTACGTAATCCGACGAGTGTTTATCGTGAAGCCGGGTTCGGCCCGCAAAGTAGCGACGACGGTGGCGAAGCAAGCTGCCGCGTATGAAGAAGCCGGGCAGCGTTCGCCAAGCCGTCTCTACTTCAATGGTGGAACCGTGCCGGGCGAAAAGGATCGCGTCTACATGGAGTGGACCGCGGACGTGATCGAGTCGCCGTACCGCGAAGGCAACGTGATTCCCCAGACGGTTCGAGACGCAGGAACACCGTCACGCGATCTCATCGAGGAGTCGTTCATCGAGTTTTATGAGTTGATGGTCCCGGCCAAATTCCAGGACTAACCCGGATCGACAGTGCGACTGATTCTGTAAATCAACTGGCCCTCCCTGTGCTCATAAACGGGGAGGGCCAGTTTTTGTGATCGATTTTGCGTAGTAGCTGGCCGGAAACGTTTCCTGACCTGCGTCCAAATCGCTCTACTTCGACAGTTTGCCCAGCTTTTCAGCCAGCTTCGACAGCAGCGAGTCATAGCTGTCTGCAAATGCCTTCACGCCCGCGGCCAGTAACTCATCTGTGATCTTGTCGATAGATACACCGGCGGCTGCAATCGCTTCCATGTGAGCCTTCGCTCCGGCGATCTCTTCATCGAGCCGGTTCTCGATAGTGCCGTGGTCGATCAGCGCGTCCAATGTCGCACCCGGCAGAGTGTTCACCGTCTGCGGCCCCATCAACTCGTCCACGTACATGGTGTCCGGGAATTTCGGGTTCTTCACGCTCGTCGATGCCCATAACGGTCGCTGCACCTGCGCACCGGTCGTGGCCAGTGGATGGAAGTTTCCGGAGCCAAGAGTGATATCGAAAAGTTGCTTGAATTCGCCGTACGCTACACGAGCGTTTGCGATACCTGCCTTGCCCGCCAGCGCATGGTCCGCTCCAAGCTGCTTATCCACAGCGGTATCAACACGGCTGACGAAGAACGAGGCCACGGATGCGATGCGCATCGGCGAGCCTTTTCCTGCTGACATGTAGTCACGCACGCCCTGGATGTAGGCGTTCGCAGCATCACGGTATGCGTTGATGGAGAACAGCAGCGTGACATTCACGTTGATGCCATCTGATATGAGCGTGCGGATGGCGGGCATGCCTTCCGGTGTACCCGGAACCTTGATCATTACGTTTGGGCGGTCAATGGTCGCCCACAGGCGGCGCGCTTCTTCGATAGTTCCGTTGGCGTCGAACGCCAGCCGAGGTGAGACTTCGATGCTGACGAAACCGTCCTTGCCACTGGCAGCGTCGTATGCCGGCCGCAACACATCAGATGCATCCCGGATGTCATCAACCGCTAGCCGTTCGAAGACAGTCTCTACGCTTGCGCCGTCGCTGGAGTAACCCTGGAGTGCCTCGTCGTAGGTAGAACTCTCGGCTATGGCTTTTTCGAAGATAGAAGGATTAGACGTGACGCCGGTGACACCCTTTTCGACCAGCTTTTTCAACTCGCCACTGCGGAGCATGTCCCTGCTGATCGAGTCGAGCCATATCGATTGGCCAAGTTGCCTGGCTTTGGTGATGTTGTTGTCTACGCTCATCGCTGTCTCCAGTGAAGGTGTGGCGGGACATGTAGGTCAGCCGCCTTACGAGTTGAGGTTCGGTTGTTCTGCGTCCGATGAATCGGTGTCTGATTAGGTTCACCAGGCGCGGGAGGGACGACTTTCCCAAATGCAACCGGTGTTTGCGTTACAAAAGGCTATTACACACTATCACCGCGTGTATATGAGTCGAGAAGCGGAGCGCTAGCCGCAGGTCTCGACCCCGTGCTACCAGAGAGCCAAACTTTGCCGGTTATTTGCTGTTCTCCGCTTCGATGGCGAGAACCTTGTCCAGTCTGCGCTGGAAGCGAGGGTGTGGGTCCATGTTTGCCCCGAGGAACGCCGAAACCAACGCTTTGGCCGTCTCAGGCCCGATGATGCGGGCACCGAAACAGAGCACATTCATATCGTCATGCTGCACGCCCTGCGCCGCCGAATAGGTATCGTGGCAGATTGCTGCACGCACGCCCTTGAACTTGTTTGCTGCGACGGAAGCACCGACTCCGCTGCCGCAACCGATGATGCCGCGGTCCGCTTTGCCGTCCTGTACCGCCTGAGCCACGAGAGCGGCAAAGTCAGGGTAGTCGTCGTTCGGATCCAACTCATGTGCACCCAGGTCAACGGGTTCATGACCGAGCTTGCGGACATGCTCCACAATCTCAGGTTTCAGCGGAAGTCCTGCATGGTCGGCGGCGATAGCTACTCTCATATTTTCTCGTCTCTGATACCCCGTGGATTTTGCCTGAGCAAGTTACCGCATCATTTGGGCGTTGTGGTGATTGGTCTTGGTGTCATTGGCGTGGAGCTTTTCCAGCAGGAGACACAAATTCGGCTTAACAGCGGACAGTCGCTGACATTGGGGCAGTATGAGATGGTGTTCCAGAATGCTGAACAGTACCCTGGCGCGGACGATCTGATTTTGACG
>JAURLM010000147.1 GCA_030831265.1 Chloroflexota bacterium | reverse complement strand
TCCGGCGCTCCACTTATGAACTGAACGCGCATCCTTCCGTTGGCCTGCGCCACGGTAACGGTGAAGCGATCAAAATCTACGATGGAACGCAAGTCCTGGGATATGCGCTGGTACAACCTGTCAACGTCGAGGTCCCAACTGGCTGCAACACCTATAGCGGAAATGATTCGCCTTAGATCTTCGGCGTCGCTGACCTGGCGTAGCCGAATACGAGATTCCTGGAGGTTCTGTCGAACTCCCCACAGTGCTCCTGAACCCAGTAATGGAAGCCAGATACCAATCTCGCCGGGAGTCCAGAACAACAAGGGACGTGCGCCCGGATTCAGTGGCGCAAAGCCCGTGAACATCGTGGCTATTAGTGCCACCACGCCCGGCATGAATGCCCCAACCCGTATCCATTCAGCTTTGCCCATGCCCGCTATGCGCTGGCGTAGTTGCCATTTCGAGCGGCCTCTATAGCCAGCCAGTTTGGACGAAATAGCACTGCGTACCGGAGTTGAGGTCCGGCGTGATATGGGCTTTTTCGACTTGTTCGATGGGTAAAGCGACAAAATTTCAACTTGAGCATGACTACGGAGCTTCTGTTCTGATGACTTACCAGTATCTGAGAACGACCATAGGAAATAACTGTGTGCAACGCGTACCGTGACTGGGGATTAGGCCAACCGTCGAACTTGACTCGCAATGACCAATTGCCCTCTCCCCGTGCATATATCAGCGCGAGCCTTGCTTTCGCACGTAAACTGTTAGTTCATCTCGCTAATCCCCCTCTGGTTATTCATAGGACTACGCCATGACCGTCTCGCTGCCACTTCGGACTCTTGGAAAAGACGGCCCGGAAGTTCCTGTAATTTGCTTCGGTGCGTGGCCGCTTGGCGGCGGCATGGGGCCGGTAGAGGAAGCCCAGGGGATAAAGACCGTTCACGCTGCTATTGACGCAGGTATCACCTTTATCGATACGGCCGAGATGTACCGCACCAGCGAATCTACCCTCGGCAAAGCGCTCAAAGGCAAACGGGACCAGGTGTTCCTCGCTTCAAAGCTGTCCAGCGATCACTCTCGAACACATATCCGTGAAGCCATAGAGAACAGCCTCCGCCAACTTGGTACTGATCACATTGACCTGTACCAGATACACAGCCCCAAGCCTCAATGGCCGATTGCCGAGACGATGGCTGAACTGGTCAAGTTGCAGGAAGAGGGCAAAGTTACCCATCTCGGGGTGTCCAACTTCAAAGCAGCAGATACCGCTGAAGCCGCAAAGCATGGGCGCATCCAGTCATCGCAACCGCACTACTCCATGCTGTTCCGTAGGGCAGAACAAGACCCGCTCCCGTACTGCCTCGAAAACGGCATCGGCGTCATGGTCTACTCACCCATAGGCCGCGGGCTGCTCACCGGCAAATACACCGCGTCGCACAAGTTCGATGCCAACGATACGCGCTCCAGCCACCCATCGCTGACACCGGAAGTTCGTGCCGGTGCTGCCGAGATCTGCAAGCGACTTGAACCGTTCGCGAAGGACAATGGCTACACGTTGGCGCAACTGGCGATAGCGTGGACGCTGGCTAATCCCGCAGTGACGGTTGCTATCTGCGGTGCGAAAACTCCCGAACAGGCAATTGAGAACGCCCGCGCCGGAGCATGGCAATTGACCGAATCAGAGATGGCTGACATAGAGCAGCAGATAACAGGACTGTCAAAGGGTGTCTAAAGCACGCGCACGAAAGATTCATTCCCAGACGGTAGAAGGTAGGCGGGCGGTGCTTGAAGCCCTGCGCGCCGGGCGCGAAATATCTCGCATCCTGATGGCCGAGGGGATTGAGTTTTGGTCGCAGGTCAGCGAAGTCGTGATGCTGGCGAATGACCAGGAAATTCCTGTGGACGCCGTATCACGCAACGAACTGGAGCGCGTCTCCCACACGGGGAAGCACCAGGGCGTGATCGCCATAGTTGCCGACCCGCGTTATGCCAGTGTTGAGGAGATGGTTCACCTTGCTGACGAACGTGGTGTTCCACCGCTTATCGTCGTGCTGGACGGCGTGCAGGACCCGCACAACTTTGGAGCCGTCGCCCGTACTGCAAACGCTGCCGGTGCCCACGGTATCGTCATCCCGGAACGGCGGGCTGTTGGCATCACACCCGGAGCGATTCGAGCGTCTGCCGGTGCGCTGGAGCATGTACTCGTCGCCCGTGAGCCAAACCTGTCCCGGACAGTGAAATACCTGTCGCAACTGGGAATGAGGGTCATAGGGCTGGACGCCGAAGGTGAGGCCACACATACAGGAACCGACGTCACAGGTCCGACGGCTATTGTGGTCGGATCGGAAGGGCAGGGCATCTCGTCAGAAGTGCGCGCTGGTTGTGATGAACTGGTTGCGATACCGATGCATGGCGAAGTGGCATCGCTAAACGCCTCTGTCAGTGCTGCCGTGGTTCTTTACGAAGCCGTACGACAGCGGTACCTGTCCGGAAACTAGCCTCGCGATAACTCTGCGACTACGTTCAGTAGAGGTTCACCGCGGGTAAGGCGGTCAATGTTCTCTGCGACGACCTTTGCCCGGCGGTTACGCGTGCCAACTGTCGCCCCGGACTGATGCGGCGTCATGATGATGTTGTCCAGTTCCCAGAACGGGTACTTTGACGGTCTTGGCGCGTCTGTTTCGGTCTTCGGGTACTCGTACCACGTATCAACCGCTGCACCGGCAATTCGGCGGTCTTTCAGCACGTTATACAGCGCTTTCTCATCCACGATGTGGCCGCGTGCGGGGTTAATGATGTACGCGTTCGGCTTCATCAGGGCGAGTTCATCCGCTCCGATAAGACCAGTGGTTTTGGCGTTGAGCGGTGTCGAAACCAGGACGAAATCAGACTCTGACAGCACTCGACGCATAGCGGCTTCACCGGCTCCGTATTCAATGCCGAGAGTCTTCGCCTCATCAACTTGCTCTGGCCTGCGACCGGCTGCGATCACACGCATGTCGTAGGCATTTGCCAGTTTTGCCACGCGCTTGCCAATCGCACCCAGGCCAATTACCCCAAAGGTTCTGCCTATCAACTCTCGGTACGAGCCGTAGCGCCCCGGCCACATCTCCCACGAACCTTCCCTGAACGTCCTGTCCGCCTTGAACAGATGGTGGTCGAGTGCAACGGCGCAGGCCATCACCCATTCGGCGATTGGCGCTTCGTGGGCGTATGCGTTCGTGACGAAACAACCGGCAGGAACGGCGTCCGGTTCAACGCGGTCTACTCCAGCTGCGGGAACGAGAATGGCCTTGAGGTTCGGGGCGGCTTTGCCCATCTCTGCCGTGAAATCCGTGCCGACCAGTACGTCGGCCGTGGACAGCGTTTCGAGCGATGGCTTGTTGTCCGTGTATTTCTCGACAACCCATTCAACCTGTTCGGTTGCCGGGAACCATTCGCCGGGTTTTGCATCTCCGGCCGGTGTGTGGATAAGCACGCGCAGCATACCGCGTGACTCCTTTTTCATGGATGAGATTAGTAACGCCTGTCCCGGCGCGGTCTTCTTTGAGTCGCTAAGTATGCACAGGCCTCAACCATATTCAAGCGATAACACCCGTTGTGGCTGCTATGCCCATACAATTCGTGACCACTGACTCCTGATTCGGTAGCAATCCTGGAATAACGCTTGACCTCCTCCGCGACCTCGTCTGCAACACGCGGCTCAGACAATTACAAATGGAAGGCGTTCTGGACCGTAGCGCTGGCGCTGTTTGTCATGGTGATGGATTTTTCCATCACGTTCCTCGCGCTCTCGACCATTGCTGACGAGTTCAACGTTACCCTGCGTGCTGTCACATGGGTTGCCATCGCCAGTTCGTTGACGGTCAGCGCAATCATGCTGCCACTGGGCCGTGTTGCGGACATGGCCGGTCGAAAAAAGTTCCACATAACCGGCATGGTGTTCTTCGTGGTCGGCGCACTTATTGCCGCCGCCGCTCCATCTCTCGGCGTGCTGATAGCAGCAAGGGTAGTGATGGCGATTGGCGGTGCGATGGGCCAGTCCGTGGTCATGGCGATCATCACCGCGGTGTTCCCGAGCAACGAACGGGGCAAGGGCCTTGGCATGCTGACAACCGCCGTGGCAATTGGCGCAACCGCGGGGCCGATAGTCGCCGGGCCGATGCTCCAGTTCTTCGGCTGGCGTTCCCTGTTCATCTTCCTCGCCGTCCCCACCACACTTGCTATCTTCTTCGCCATCAAGGTGCTCGACGACGAACGCATCGGATCGGTGAAACGAGCGCCGAACACCAGTTACGACTGGCCGGGAGCATTCCTTTCCGGCACCGCATTGGCATTGATGATCCTGACCATCAGCAATCCGCTCGGATTTGCATGGGGTTCGGTGCAGATCATTGGCGGAGGAATCGTCACAGTCCTGCTGTTCGCCGTGCTCATCTGGTGGGAGCTGCGCTTCAGCAGCCCGATGATCAACCTGCGATTCTTCAAAAACGCCACGTTCGCATTCTCGTCACTCACACGGCTGTTCGGGTTCATCGGAGCCTCAGCCACCGGATTCCTGATGCCAGTGTTCGTTCAGAGCTTTTTGGGACTGAGCCAGTCCGAAGCCGGGATGATCATGTTCGTCAGCGCGCTCGGCATGGGCATCGCCGGTTCCTCCAGCGGACGACTTTCTGACAGGTTCGGTTTCCGCATCTTTACGTTCATAGGCATCGCAGTGTTGTTCATCACCGGCATCGGGCTTGCCTTCTTCAACAGCAGCACGCCAATCTGGGTCATCATGCTGATTCTGTTCGTGAACGGGCTTGGCATGGGCCTGTGGATGGCCCCGAACATGAACGCCACACTCAGTGTCGTAGATCGCAAGGACTACGGCGCAGTCAGTGCATTCTTAAACCTTGTTCGCAACGTCGGCAGTGTCTCCGGTCAAGCGGTAACCACCGCCATCGTCACCGGGGTAATGGCTGCGAGAGGTCTTGAGATCGAACTGAGCAAGCTGGCCGCGAATGCTGACGGCCCGGCCGGTGACGCGTTTCTTGACGGCTGGAGAATAGCGTTCTTCGTATTGCTCGGGTTCGTCGCAGCGGCATTTATCGCCGCACTGTTCACACAACCCGGCAAAGAGCCTGAGTCTGAAAATGTCCCCTCGGTCGCACATGCGGAGAAGGTCACACCCGCTGGCGAAGTGGCTGCGGAAGCTGACTAAAACCGGTTGGTTTCGTGGTACTGTTCCCGTGATTCGCCGTTCAACGCAACTGCACATGGCGAGATTTGGAAAATAGACACTGGCAGCATTATTCGTCTGCGGACACAAATAACGTCAACGGGAGTTCGACTGATGGGAAGTCTTGAAGGCAAAGTGGCAATCGTCACCGGTGGCGGAACCGGAATCGGCAAATGCATCGCAAAGGCATTCGCCGAACAGGGATGCAACCTCGTCATAGCGGCACGCAACCTCGACCGGCTCGAATCTGCTGCGGACGAACTGCGTAAGATTCCCGGTGCAGGCAAGATCATCGTCAGCGCGGTCGATGTGACCAACGAGCAGCAGGTCATCGACCTGTTTGCCCTCACTATGCGTGAATTCAGCAAGCTCGATATTCTCGTCAACAACTCCGGAGCCTTCGATGGCGGCCCCATTGAAAAACTGACCCTTGAGCAATGGGAGCGTGTGATGGGCGTCAACGTCACAGGCCCGTTCCTTTGCACCCGTGAAGCATTCAAAATCATGAGCCCCGCCGGTGGTGGCCGCATCATCAACATCGGGTCAATCGCTGCCCAGCGACCCCGTGAGCAGTCGATTCCGTACAGCACCAGCAAGAACGCTGTCTGGGGCCTTACTACAGCCTCTGCACTCGAAGGCCGGCCTCTCGGCATCTCGGTAGGTTGTCTGCATCCCGGGAACGTCGCAGTTGAGCGACGTGCTGACGGCCGTTCTGCGACAGGCCGTGACATGGGACCGGAACCACTGGTTTCCACCGAGGACATGGGCCGCACCGCACTCCTGATGGCAACGCTGCCTCCGGAGACCAACATGCTGGAAGCCATCGTATTACCGGTCGCTCAAACCTATCTTGGCCGCGGATAGGCACCACGCGTAATCGTTAGCAAGCATGGCAGGAACTGATGTTCCCACCGTGTCCAGTACGACATTCCCGTAACGCTTCCGTTCGCACCCGTGCTAGGTTGGAAAGAGAACTAGATCTCCCTGGCCTGGAGCGGATTATTGCGTTCAGTCATAGCCGTAATGCTGGCACTCGTTTTCGCGGTCGTTTTCGTTGTCGCACTGGTAGTCAGCCACATCGTAGACACTGCCGGGAACCCGGATGAAATCACGGCCGTCATTGACGACGCCGATCTGTACGACTTCGTCTATGACCGTTTGCTGGACGCCGCGCTCGCCGACATCACGACAAATGGCATCGCCGTTGGCAACGGGCTGAACGGTTCAGAAACCGTACAGTTCAAAGACCCTGCCGCTGCCGCCAGCGCCATGAAAGGCTTCATCGAAGAGGTGATGCCGCGCGAATACGTGCGACAGAAGGTCGATGAGACGCTCAACGGCGTGATCCCTTACGTTTCAGGTCGGCAAGACAGTTTTAATGTTGACCTTGAGACCGGCCAGCGCATCTCCGCTTTGCCGCGTGGTGTGCGCGTTTTGACTGAACGCCTTGGTCTCGGAGAACTCATCGTCTCCGAACTCATTTCACCAATCATGCAGGAACTCAGCACCTCCGTGACGAACGATGCTCTGGGAATTGGCCTCACCGCTGAAGAAGCTGACGCCGCCGCCAGGCGCATACTGCCCCCAGAGTGGATAGAAGCGCAGGTCTACTCCGTCGTTGACCAGGCCACTCCGTACTTCGCCGGTACGCAAGATGACATGAACATCGTCATCACCTTCGCAGACCGTATTCCGGTTGCGGGGCAGGTGCTGAAAGACAAACTGAACGACGAAGACACTCTGAACAGGCTCGTGTTCCAGCAGGTTGTTGATCCACTTGTAGCCGGGTTTGCCGCTGATAGCACCGTGCTTGTATTCGGAATCGAAGTGACCGAATCCGATATTCAAGATGCAGTTGCCATCGTCGCTCCGCCGGAATGGGTGCAGGCGCAAGGCGATGGCGTGATTGATGCTGTTGTCGCGTGGCTGGTTGGGGCAACAGACAATCTCACGTACACAATTGAACTGGCCGACCGCAAAGCAGATGCAGCAATCCAGCTTGAAGCGCTGGCCATGCAGAAGCTGGACAACCAGGTGGCGGCGACACCGGTCTGTGCGAACCCGCTTCAGGCCGCTGGAGCCGTCAACGACGCACTTGGTGGGTTGTTCCCGTCATGTCTCCCGGCAAACTCCCAGCCGGTGCTGGACGTCATGCGCCCGCTTATCTCAAACCAGGTCGGCGCACTCATGTCCAGCAGCATCCCAAACGAAGTCACCTACTCTGACGCCGACCTGCGCGCACAGCTCTCTGAGGGATCGCTCGACACGCTGGACTCGCTCCGTGAATACGTCATCAGCGGCATCAGTTTCACCGACGATGACCTCGTGGCGAGGATGGCGGGAGACAATGCAACGGCACAGGACCTCGCTGACTCCCGCGAGACCCTCGACGTGATCCGAGCCGGATTCGCATTTGACCAGACGTTCATCACAGACCGCATGGAGCCTGCACAGCTAGACAACTTCAACCAGTTCCGGGAATGGATTGCACTTGGATGGTCTGTACGCTGGGTCGTGTTTGCACCTGCTTTGCTGCTGCTCGTGATGATCGCGTTTGTTGGCGGTCGAGGCTGGACTGGTCGGGCACGCTGGGCCGGTGCAACCGTTGCTGTCGTTGCCCTGCTTTTCTTCGTCAGTATCCAGGTCAGCTGGGCCTCAACCGCACCATTGCGTGAGTTCGATGTTGCGCCTGCTGGTTTTGCCGATGAGCGGCGAGCGGACTTCCCGGCGCTGGTCAGCGTGATTGAGGGTGGCGACCTGCAGAACATGGTCGAGCGTGTTGGCAGCGCGTGGATCTCTCGGATGGCGATGTCTGCCCTGCCGTGGACAATCGCCGGTCTCCTCCTGTTCGGAATTGGCTACGCATATCCAAAAATCCAGCTTCGCAGGACACAGTCAGCGGGCGGTCCTACAGGTGGTGGTGGTGGTGGACGCTCAGACGGCTGGAGCACGCAACCCGGTGACACCTATGCCGATGCCGTGGCGGCTACCGAACCTGTTGTCGATGTAGATGCGCCAGCCGAAGCACCCGGTGCGGACGAAAAAGGCAAGTCCGACGGCCCCGGCGAAGCCGCGTAGCCTGCTGATGTCCTGTGGCCGGGATGACTGAGTGCCGAATTCGGCACGGCCGATTTGGCCAGCAGGCCACCCACGCCTGACTGCACACCTGCAGCGCCAGGTTGCATCTCGCTCTGCATGCGGCGTCTCTACGAAAACATTCCCCGTACGTCCGTTGCTTCATCCGGAGTCGGCGAGGGACTCGGCACAGCGTCAGGCATTATCCGGTTGGCGGTTGCTTGCTGGTGACGTTCGGCATGTATACTGCCGCCAATTGCACGGAACTGGTCAGTGCATCACTTCTTCCGGCCCGTTGCCGGTCCTTCAGTCAGTGGAGAATGCCAATGTACATCCTGATGGTGCGCCTCAAGGTGAAACAGGACAGGATCAAAGATTTCATAGAGGCGTCAATCGGTGACGCCGAGGGTTCAGTCCGTAACGAACCCGGATGCCGCAGGTTCGATGTGATCCAGGACGCAACCGACCCGACACTGTTCGGTTTCACCGAGGTATACAACGACCAGGCGGCCTTCGAGGCACACAAGACCTACTCTCACTTCAAGGAGTGGGACGAGGCAGTGCGGGACATGTTCGACGGCGACGTCGAGGTCTCGTTCTGCCGCCCGGTCTACCCTCGTGGGGACGCTAGCTGGGACGCCATGCGGGCTGAAGGCGCGGTCGATCACGCATACTTCGGCAACAGCTCGCTGCATGTGATTCATGCTCCGCAATACGTCAAGAAAGAGCACGTACGGGACTTCATCGAGGCTGTTGCGCTGGACGGCATCGGCTCGACGCACGAAGAGCCCGGCTGCATGCGCTTCGATGTGTACCAGAACATCAACGACCCCGGTGAACTGTACCTTTACGAGGTGTACGCAAACCCGGCCGCGTTCGAGTACCACCGTGGCACGCCGCACATCAAGAAGTGGCAGGAGACGGTTAAGGACTGGTATGACGAGCCTCGCAGGGCTGCCAGCACTGGTCGCAGGGTTGGCCGCAACATCTGGCCACCTGACAACTGGGGCTGGAGCTCAGGCAAACCCGCCTGGTAGGCTTCGAAACAAGACAAAATGAAAAGGGACGGGCAGCAAATACTGCCCGTCCCTTTTCATTTTGTTCAGATTGGAGCTAAGCGGCTTCGGCCACGGAGGCTTCAGCGACTTCTACCAGCTTGTCGGCCTCGTCTGCGGAGATTACCTTGGCGATATCCAGGAGGATTATCAACTTGGAGTCCGTCTTGACGATTCCGGTCAGGTAGTCAGAGTCTTCAGTCGTAATGACTGATGATGGCGGCTCAATGGATGCCTCGGAAACCCGGCTGACTTCGGTGACGGCGTCGACCACCATGCCGATGTCCTGGCCCATGACGTCCACGACTACGATGCGGTGCTCTTCAGTGCGCTCTGTCTCCGGCATGGAGAATCGCTGGCGAAGGTCTACGACTGGAATGACCTTGCCGCGCAGGTTGATAACGCCCTCGATGAAGCGAGGTGCGCGTGGCACACGGGTGATCTCCTGCATGCGAATGATTTCGCGGACAGCGCCGATGTCGACTCCGTACGCTTCCTCGTTCAGGTCGAACACCACCAACTGCCGTTCGGATATTGTTGCTTGATCACTGGCCATAGTTGTAGCCCTCTCTAAATAGCGTCAGCCCGCGGCAGCCGGACTGCCGATACGGTCTATGCTCCCCCAAAACCTGATTCTGCACGCTGGTTAATAGCGATGCACCGGGAACTCAACAGTCTGTGTTAGGTAGGTTCCACAGTCAGTTCAGGTTGATAACCCGGGTTTCGGTGGGGAGAGGAGCAGGCTCATGGAACGTCCATGGTCCGCAGACGCCGGATTGCGAGTGCTGTGAATATGATCGTCAGGGCGACGAGGACTGCCAGCGATACAGGCATGCTGATGATCTTGTCCGCCTGGTCAGCGAACCGTCGGTCATCGATGCCACGGACAACGCCGACCATGTAGGCGCGGATGCTCAGGAATCGCAGGCCGCTCACGAACTGTGTGAACAGGAACTCCCACACAAAGACGTACATCAATCCGAACCCGAGTGCCCGCCCGGTTGTAAGGCCAAGCCACATGAACACGGCCGAATACGCTGCTAATGCCAGTGCCATGCCTGCCACGCCCGCTAATACGGCTTTGGAGTCGCCTTCATAGGCGAGGGTCAGCGCTATTACCGCACTGGCTAAGAGAGGGAGGGCTGCGACTGTGATCGACGCCGTATATTTCGGAAGGATGATTGCCCAGCGCGCAAATGGTGTGAGTGTCAGGTTGCTGAGCGTCCGGTCTTCCAGGTCGTTGCCAAGGGCCGCCGTCGAGATTGTGAGGGTGATGATCGGCAGAATTGCTGCTCCAAAGAGCAGGGCGATCATCGTTCCGTCTAGGTCGCTGCCGGTAGGTGCATCGTTGCTCAGGCTGATTGTTAATCCAAGCAGCACCGGAACGATGGCCAGCACGCCGATTATGATCATGCGTGAACGCCCGGCCAGTTGGCGTACCGATATCCAGTACAGGGTTCCCATTGCTAGTCCCCCACCAGGTAGCTGAACACGCTTTCCAGCGAGTCATCCAGTGGTTCAACTCGGACAAGACGGACACCAGACTCAAGCGCCAGTTTCGGCAGGGCCATCTGAAGTGCCAGGACGTTGCGGGCCTGGGCTATCAACGCACCGTCGGGGTCGATGTTCACCGCCTCGACTTCAGGTAGTTTGACGAGACCTGATGCGAGCGAACGTGAATCACTGCTCGTCACGCGCACGTGATATGGGCGCTCGTTCAGTGCGGCACGGATGGAGCGATAGTCACCGGAAGCCGCAAGCTTGCCGTTTACGATGAGCAGGACGCGATCAGCCAGTGACTCAACCTCTTCCAGGATGTGGGATGAGATGACTATTGTCCGACCCTGCTTCGCAAGGTTTTTCAACAGTTCCTGGAAATGCACACGCTGCCGTGGGTCCGCACCATTCAGTGGTTCATCAAGGATCAGTAGCTCCGGGTCATGGACGATAGTTGCAGCAAGTCGCATACGCTGCTTCATGCCGCGGGAGTAGCCGCCCATCTTGCGATCCGCAGCAAATGTCAGGCCCACCTGTTCTATGGCTTCTGCCGCTGCCTGTTTCGCATCAGCTACACCGCGCATCGTGGCGGCGAACTGCACAAAATTGCGCCCTGTCAGGAAATCGTAGACCGCTTCGTGCTCGGACATAACCCCAATGCGGCGGTACAACTCCGGATTGTTCCTTACGGACTCTCCAAATACAGTCACCTGTCCTTCGGAGGTTGCTGCAAGTCCGGTAATCATCCTGAGAAGTGTCGTTTTACCCGCACCGTTTGGACCCAGTAGCCCGGTTATGCCTGGAAACACATCGAACGATATATCACTGACCGAAACCACGTTGCCGAACCAGCGGGATACACCGGATACGCTGATAACCGGGCCATTGCTATTGCCGGGAGCCGTCATCGTCATACAGACAGCCTCCAGTAGCGGTTCCAGAGAACGCCTATTGCTGCGAGTGTCACCACGAAGAAGGCTCCGATACGGACTGCGGTTGGCAGGTCACGGGCAGCCTGTCCGCCACCGAGTGAGTCTGTGGTGTTAAAGACAAGTTCGTTGATGTGCAGCGGGATGTCTGAGAGAGACACCAGCGAAAGCCATTCCGCTGCGGCACCAGTAAGGTTTGAACCGAGAATGCCTGCGGCCATTTGCGAGATGATGAGCAGGCCAACCAGTCCTACAGACGCGTACCCTCTTCGAGTTGTGAATGCAGCTACTGCCAGCCCCATGCTGGTTGAGTAGATGGCAATTGCAGCACCGGCTGCAAGGAATTTGGGGATGTTCTCCCAGTGGTCAATCAGGTAGTCGCCGGGTTGAGGCGCACCGAATGCCAGACCCGCAAGTAGCACTACCTGTGGTAGCCATGCAACGACAAGCATGATCGTCAGGAACGCAAGCCAACGGGCTGCAACGTAGTCGATGCCGGTAATAGGGCGAACAAGGTAAAGGGTGATTACTTTGTTATGCCTGTCTGGACAGAGAAGTTCCGGACCTACGACGGCAGCGAACAGGAATAGCAGCAGCCCTGCGATTGAATAGAAATCAGCATGACTGGGCAGGTTGGCAGCTTCCGCCGCTCCTTCGCCCACAAAGCGGTCGACTGCACCGGCGATCAACGCCATGATGAGGCCAATGGCTATCGCAACAATGACAAAGAGCCACGGCAGAATCTTTGCGCGGCCGCCACGGCCAATACCCATTGCGATCCGTAGGCCATCAAGGTAGAGCGCCATACGTGCCCGGTTTCTGCCTTCACGCGGGCCGTCATAGCGGCGGTATCCAAGATCAAAGACCGTGCCTTCGCGATCCTTTGGTGTCGGGGTGGTCACTTTGCACCACCTGCTGCTGGAGCTCCCGTAAACAATTCGGTGAGAGCGTGACGACGCGGCCCTATCCTGCGTAGCGGTGCTTCAGATTCCGCGAGTGCTCGTGCGATCAGGTCGTACGTTTCCTCGCTGGCTCCGACAATCATCACCGCGGAATCCTCGGTGGTTGCGTTCACGTTCAGTCGTTGCAGAGCCGCTACAAACTCCGATCGTCGATCTTCGACTTCGACGAATAGCGTTTCCAGCTCTTCCGTAAACCCGGTCACCGCGCCTTGCTGAACGACATGGCCGTCCTCAAGAACGATGATTCGGTCGCAGGTACGCTCGACGTCTCCCATGAGGTGTGAGGAGAGCATCAGGCTGATCCCGAATTCGGAGTGCGTCTTGCGGACCAGGTCCAGCATTTCTTCGCGGCCGCCAGGGTCAAGCCCGGCTGTAGGCTCATCAAGCAGGATCAGCGCGGGATCGTGTACAAGTGCCTGTGCCAGTTTTACGCGCTGTTTCATTCCTGTGGAGTAACCGCCAATGGGGCGGTATCGCTCCTCGAACAGTCCGACGTGCCTGAGAGTGTCCGCCGCGCGGGAGCGTGCCTGGGCTGGGGGCAGTCCGCTGACTTGCGCCATGTGAGTGAGAAATTCGGTGGCTGCAACGTTGTTTGGCAGGCAGTCATGTTCCGGCATGTAGCCGAGCCGTGCTCGAACGCTGATGTTGTGGGTGGTCTCTACGCCGAGCACCTGCATGGAGCCTGATGTTGGCTTGATGAGGCCGAGGAATAGCTTGATGGCGGTGCTTTTGCCTGCGCCGTTGGAACCTAGAAGACCTGTCACACCATCGGTTACATCGAACGTAGCCGAATTGAGCGCTACGACTGAGCCGTAGTGCTTGGTTAGCTTGTCTGCGCGCAGGAGAACGTCCATGCCATCCGTTTTCGCTTGATTAATCCGGACTGGAAGTTTAGCCGCTGGAGAATGTTTCAGTCGTTAAGGAATGGTGCAGGAAACTACGATTAACCGGCGTTTAGTACTGATTCCGCAGCCTGTTGCAGTTCCTTAAGAGTGGTGTACTGCTCGAATCTCGCCGTCACGATTCCGTTTGCGCTGATGAAGAATGTAAATGGTTCCGTGATGAGTCCCCAGTCCTTGACAGGCTGGGCGACGATGCCGATCGAACTGTCACCCGTGTCGAGCATTTCGCTGATGTTGTCGAATATCTCGACGTGGATGAAGTTGATGCGATCACCGTATGTGTCCACCACCTTTCCCAACGTGTCCAACTGCGGTCCGCAGGTTTGCGAAACGCAGAATGCCGGCGTGGAGAACAGGACAACAGTTGGCTTGCCGCTGGCGAGTGCGGCGTCGAGACTAATGGAGTAGAAACGCGGGTCGGGGTGAAGTGCGCTGGAAATCAGCTTCACCTCATCAATAGTCGTGGCCGTTTTGGTGATTGTGGCAGGAGCGTGGTCCCCTATTCCCGGAGAGTCTGAGTCTTCGGCCACCTGTAAGAACGAGCTGCCAGTGCGGGTATGGCCGTTCTCGGTTAGTTTGACCTGGAATTCCCAGACTCCTGCACGGTTAAATGCAGGCACGCCGGTATAAACGCCGCTCCTGATGGGCCATGACCGCCACGTCACTTCGGGGAGTGGCT
>JAURLM010000146.1 GCA_030831265.1 Chloroflexota bacterium | reverse complement strand
TGCCGTGTATCCAATCAGGTAACCCGTAACAGCCCACGATGCCCGATCGAGTTCGCTAACTGCAACCCGAAGGTCGGAAAGCACGTCAGGAAGAATAGTGACGATCACCGTCTGGTCATCTGCCGCAATGAATACGCCGAAACACAACGGGAGAAACAGCCAGTACGGCCTCAAAAAGCTGAAGATGCGCTGCATTGCTACACCGGGGGCTCGATAGACAGTTCTGCGTCGAACCCGGAGAAGCTGATAAGCCTCACGAACGTTTCATCGTCATCCAGCTGCAGTTTCCCTGACAACCTCGCTGACTGTAGTAGAAATGTGTTCGCGTCTATAACAAGCGTGGCATCCAGCACTGCATCGCCAATCACTGTTCCAACGAGTGGAGCCAATGCCTTCGCTGGCAGTTTGCCATTTATGACAAGTTGACCTGCATTCGAAAAACCGGAATCTGCATACGAGGGCTCACTGGTCTGATCAAGTACGTTTGCCACCAATCCAACAGGATCGAGAAAACTGAACGGACTGTCCTGCGGAGGGATGCTGCTCCAGTTTCCGGTCAAGGGATTGGTCATCCAGGTCTGTCCGTCTATCACCACGGCCTGGATTCGCACGAAGACTCGTCCAAGATCAGCCTCGGCATCAAGTGACATCTTGTCAGGGGCGATCACGGTTCCAGAAGCCTTACGGAGCCCCAGCCCGCCCTGGAGTGTTGTCTTCCCGGTGGGATGTGTAAGTTCAAACTTGAACTGGGGAATATCCGCCATCGCCGAACGAGCCTGTTCCAGTGCGACCGCTGCAGCCGGGCGATCAGGTGTAGCCGCGCCAGTGTCATCACCGGAGCATGCGACGGCTGTGAGAACTACGCAGAGGGTGAGAAGCATCACCCGCAACAATTTGAAAAACCTATTCATTGGCACAAAACATACGCCAATGAATGTGACGGTCGATAGGGTTACCACCACCTGATATGTGAATAAGCAATCAGTGGAGCACTGTGCCGTAGACTGAGCCGCACTACGCAAGCAATGTCCGCTGCCTGCGTCAGGAATCCGGCTGACTCTACGGGTCTGAGCAGTCACGCATGAACCCGCACATTGCGCATTTCAGTTTGCAGTGCAGGTCAAGCATGAAGCTGCCACAAACATCACATTCCCAGAGCGCGGGCGTGGATGTGACCGCCAGGTCTGTTGTCCCCGCAAGACGCTCTATTCTCTCGGTTGAAATAGTTTCCATGTCGCGAAATGTAGGTTTTCCCAGTAACAGCAGCATTAAGCAGTGTTAAAGGCATCGCCAGCGGAACAACTGGAACGCCGACATCAGCGATTAGTTTCAGAAACCTGCATCACCTCAAGACCAGACACACTCATATCGCCCGGATCAACAGAGTTGAGCACGACCATCGCACTTTCAAATTGAACGATGTTGTCTGGCAACTTGAACTCAACTCTTGCCATCCCTGCCTCATTCACCTGGAATGTTGCAACCTGCTCAGGCACGCCGTCCCGCACAAGTGTCAGGCCATACTGGAACCCGTCCGGAGCGGGTGGCAATCCTGAAACAAGGAACACCGCAAGGTCATCAAAATTCTTCACTGCGAGAGTGCCGTTAGCCTCCGGTGCTCCCGGACCACCGACGAAGTAGTTTGGAACTCGGAATTCCCTGTTCTGCGTCACATACGTCAGCCACTGCTGATTCTTCAGAGCTTCATTCAGCCCTGCGTTAACTGCTGTGAGACGAGCAACTTCGGCTTTCTGGGCGTCAGATTGAGCACTAGTCTCATCGACCACCTGGCGAAGATCGGCTACCTGCGCAAGGTCAGCCTCTCGATCCATACGAAGTTGCGCCACTTCCGAGCCAAGGCGGGAACTTTCGATCCCAAAGAAGATAGCGATGCCCATTACCGCTATAAGTGCGGCCGCGGTTCCGACGTATGGCACACGAACCGATCGAAACAGACCATAAAACGCTGAACGACGTGAAGGACGCACTGAACGTGCTTCTGCGCGAGCGACATCCATCAGGTGAATGTCGCTGTCAGCCTGCGCCAGCAAACCAGCCCTGACGTGTTCAGGTGGGGCAGAATCTGCAACATAGCTCAGTGCTTCAGCCATCTCCATGTAAAGGCGTAATTCCTCGCGCGCCTCTGGAGACACATCCAGCAGCGCCTCTACCCTTGCACGTTCTTCATCACCAAGCGCATTGAGGGCATACGCGGGAAGATCTCCCCATGGATCGGGGATGGAAAGATCGAAACTATCGGAATCGGTCATACCGCTGCACTGATTTCGCTGCTCAGAGCATTTCGCAGCTTCCTCAGGGCAAGGCGCATCCGGGTTTTTACTGTGCCGAGCGGTTGCCCGGTTCTTTCAGCTATCTCCGCCTGCGTAAGCCCCTTGAAGTAGGAAAGCTCAACGACCTGCCTCTGTTCGGCAGGGAGTACAGCCAAAGCATCACGCACTTTGGCATACTCAGACTGTGCTACGGCATTTTCAAGCGGGGAGATTTCTACAGATTCGATATTGAGGTGGTCATCAATGTCGTCATTCTGTCGATTTCGGTCTCGACGACGCTTCCGCAGCTCGTCGATAGTACGGTTATGGGCGATGCTAAACAACCACGTGGTGAACTTGCCCTTGGCAGAACTGTAGCTACTGCCACGCCGCCATACGCTCAGGAAAACGTCCTGTGTAACTTCTTCAGAGCTGACCGGGTCGTTCAGGATTCGGGCGGCAAGCGAAAAGACTCGCCGGCCATAGCGGTCATAGAGTTCTGCCAACGCGTCCCGGTTCCTGTTTGAAATCTCTTCAAGCAGGTCAAGGTCTTCCATTTCCTGGTATTTCGTGGGCATCATCCAGGTCCTCTTGGTCGTGTTCGGCCTCCGGGACCCGCCCCCTGTGCGATGTGCCTGCCATTTTTACATGGGTCACATTTCCTACGCATCGGCTGCGGTCAACACATGTTAACCCATCACCACAACGAGATTTGAAGACATTGTGAAGACGGAATCCGTCAACAAAACCCTTACTACGTACTGACTTGCTTCCGAGCAAGCTCGCGTAGTTGTGAAAGTGCGTCTTTGGCCCGGCGCGTGTCGGTTCCCTCAGGCGCACGGTCAAGATAAGCAGACAGGGACTCGACGGCACGTACGAAATCACCGACCTCTGCTTGCAGGCGAGCGAGGTCGCTCAGGTTTCGCCAGTTATGTGGGTCCAGTAGCTGGATCCGCTCGGCTGCCGCAAGCGACCGTTTGTAATCGCGCTGCTTCGCATGGGTTAACTTGAGATT
>JAURLM010000145.1 GCA_030831265.1 Chloroflexota bacterium | reverse complement strand
TTTCGAGCATCGTCAACGCCCTGAAATCCTACTCATTCCTTGATCAGGCTCCCGTACAGCAGGTTGATGTAGCAGAAGGCATCGACAACACGTTGGTGCTGTTGCGCGGCAAGATGTCTGACAGCGTATCGGTGACCGTGGACTACGCAGAAAACCTGCCAGAGATTGATGCGTTCGGTTCAGAGTTGAACCAGGTCTGGACTCACCTGCTAGACAACGCGCTGGATGCCATGACCGGTAAGGGTGAGATTCGTATCTCCGCAAAGGCATCCGCGGCAAACGGCGTAATAGTGCAGGTGGAGGATTCAGGCCCCGGGATTCCTGCCGAAATCCAGCATCGGATATTCGACGCGTTTTTCACGACTAAAGAGCCCGGCAAAGGTACAGGGCTTGGCCTTCATACCGTCTTCAACATCGTTGTGAACAAGCACGGCGGCGAGATATCGGTGGAATCTGTCCCTGGCCGCACGGTTTTCACCGTCATCCTGCCGCCAAAGCCTGCCAGCGAGGGAAACTAACGCCGAACCTCAGTCTTTGACTTTCGTTTCCGTTCCGACGTTTCCACGGGCCAGTGCCAACACGTAATCGAATGTGCCGCCTTATCTGATTGGTGAAACTGCCATGATGGATACTCCCGACAGCGTGAATCAGCGAGACGAAATATCTGCGGAACTCCACGATACTCTGCGAACTCCTGCACATGGTTATTCCGCTGTGGCGATCGGCGATGCCACGATTGGTCCCTTGAATGCGCCAGTGCATTAACCATGGCCCAGCATGGTGAAACAGGAGTTCCGTACGGCAAAGAAGGCCATTTTTCATGGTTCGCCCCGGCGTCGGCAAAAAACTCTTACACTTGGCGCTTTCACGCACGGACTGACCAACTGCACGGACCCTAATGACCACCCAAATACTCCGCTCAAAACCCAAATTACCCGGAATCGCCGTCTGCGTAGTTCTCGGACTGGCCAGCTACTGGATTAGCGACAAACTCGACCTCTCGTTCATGGACGCGCTGGTGCTTTCGCTAATCGTCGGAATCGTCCTCAGGACCGTGCTGGTCAACGGGAAGCAGCTTGACCAGGGAACAAAGTGGTCAGGGAAGATGCTGCTTGAGTTCGCTGTACTGCTGACCGGTGCCAGCGTTTTCATCCCAGACTTCGTGGACCGCGGGTGGCAAATAGCCGTATTCGTGGTGCTGTCCACGTTTGCCGCCATGCTGGTCGCCTATCTCGTTGGCAACAAGCTGTTGGGACTCGACCCAAAGCTCACCGCTCTGGTAGGCATTGGAAACTCGATATGCGGAAACTCAGCAGTTGCTGCGTTGGCCCCGGTAATCCGTGCCAACTCATCACAGGTTGGAGCGGCGATCAGCTTTTCAGCCATCCTCGGTGCTATCCAGATACTTTTACTGCCCACTCTGTCGACAACATTCGGGCTGTCTGAATTCCACTACGGACTTGTCGCCGGTATCTCGGTCTACGCGGTGGCACAGGTAATGGCGGCGTCATCAATCGTAGGTGTCGAAGCGGCAACCACCGCGACCCTCGTGAAGCTCTCAAGGGTCATCTTGCTCGGCCCCATGATAGTTGTCATTGGCGTGGTGTTCCGGCGCTCTGGACTCGAACAGGCCGACGGAGCACCAACACGGTCGCTGTCATCGCAACTACGCAGTTACGTGCCGTGGTTTGTTATCGGCTTCCTCGTCCTTGCGACCTTCCGAAGCTTCGATGTCATCTCCAGCGATGTCGCGAGCACGGTACGGGACACGGCAAAAATACTGTTCTCCATCGCGATGATTGGAGTCGGGTTCGGCGTGAACGTACGTGACCTGTTCAAGTCAGGACCGCGTGTCGTGGTAACCATTCTGGCTGTGATGTGCTTCATGATCGTTTCCGGGCTTGTGCTGCCACGCATCCTCGGCATCATCTAGCCCGGCCAAACAAGGCAAATTCCAACGCTTAATCCAGGGGCGGCAGCTTGACTCCGAGGATCACACGCAGGTAGTTGATGTTGTGCGCCAGGTAGTCATCGACGGCAAGGTCGAGATTGCCGCCAATTGCGTCAAAGCCATCGTCTCCCTTGCGCGGTCCATCCATGTCCAGCACAACCCAGCCCTTGTAGTGGCGGTCCCGCAGCAGCTTCATCACAGCCGGGAAGTCCACACCCCCACCGCCCATGTTGTGATACACGCTGGCTTCAGCGTGCTGCTCCCGCGTAGGGGTTTCCGGAATTCCGCTGTACTTCGCATACGTGTCCTTCAGGTGAACCTCGGCAATACGCGGCAAGTAATCGCTCATGAGCTGTACTGCATCCATGCCGCCCAGGGTCAGATGCCCCGTGTCCGGTGTCATCCAGACGTAGTTCGGATCGGTCAAATCGAGCATTGCACGGACCTCGTGCTCACGCTCAACCGGCCCCCAGATATGCGGATGTGGCGCAAGCCGAATTCCCATCTCTATGGTCTTTCGACCAATCTCATTCAGTGTGTCGGCAAGCCGCTTCAACTGGTCATCGGACGTGCCGCCGACCGGGCGAGCCCCCATGTTGCACTTCCAGAGGTCGCAACCGAACGGCTGCAGGAAGTCACGGGCAAACGCGACGTGGTCGGCAATGGTCTTCGGCGTCTCTTCGGGGTCGATAAAATTTGTCGATTGACCCTTCGCACCGTTAGAGACATCGATCATCGTCACGCCCGCTTCATCGAATTTCTCCTTGAGTGCCAGCGGATTGGAACGGTGATCTTCGATCTGCTTCGCGTAAGGCTCAATGCCCTGCAAGCCGAGGGCCGCAATCCGTTTGATGGCCCACTCAATCGGGTGACGGGCATCCCACAGTGAACTTGTAGAGCCGTACAGGATGTCCGGATTTACGGGATCCAGTGGTCGATGAGATGGAGCAGGCATATGGCGCTTCCTACGGCTGGTGTTGCAGTGATGCGGAGGATAGCTTTATTTGGCGCCTTGAGCCAACAGCAACGGAAGAGACGGTGGGAGTAAGCGGTGAGTGGTGGAGCTGGAGAGGCTGTATCGAGAACCTTCGTGGTTGAGGTGGCGCTGCGGTGATTCGCCGGGAGGGCAGATCGTTTCAACCTCGATATTGCGGCGGCGGTGGCCAGGGATGTTCTGACCTGTCCGGGCTGATGAATTTGCCTAGCGCGGTGTCATAGTAGCGGGCGTTATAGAAGCCCAGGCCGGTGCCAGGGTCAAATATCTGGCACCGGTGAAGCCGCGCTCGGTGTCGAAGATGCCTGTACCTGAACGCACTTCACCAAATGGGTAAAAGGCCTGGGTGCCAACGACGCTCCCGTACACGTCCGTAGCAGCCACCGGCGATCCAAGATGGTCCACATGCAGGAACTGGACCGTGCCGTCGACACTCGTGGCCCGGCTTAGTGGCGAGAAGTTGTGATTGGTGGAGCTGGAGGGATTCGAACCCTCTACCTCTTCAATGCCATTGAAGCGCTCTCCCAATTGAGCTACAGCCCCGCATGAACCGGGACAGGCGTCCGTCTGAGGTCAACCGGAACGGGACCTACGCATTAACGGACACTCCGTCCACAACCTGAAAATCGTAGCACAGCAACAGCGTTGTCTGAAACGTGTGAACGCACGCAAAATCAGGACCCGTTGCAGGTTACCCGCTTTCTGATTCGCTGCCCCCCGCAGGCGCACTTGTATCCACGACGGGAATCTTGCGATTTCTGTTGCCTATCGATTGCCACACGGCAAACAGCAGACCGCCCGTGAGGACAACGCTCAACCAGCTGATTGACCTGTCAACGACGGTCAGTGTGAACGCGTTTGTATGCCCAACTCCCAGCAAAACAAGCAGACCGGTCAGACCGCCTTCAACAAATCCGAATCCACCCGGTGTTGGGATAGTCGTCAGCATTGCGTTCGCCAGTGCGGCAAACATCACAATTCCGAAGCTGATTTCCAATCCCAACGACTGCGAAACAAAGTAGAACCTGGCAATCTCAAGTATCCAGCCAATCACACCGAGGATGACCTGCAACGGTATCTGGCTGCTCTTGAAACTACCGAGAGTGCCATCCTGGAACTGCATGTATGCTTTTTGTATCCGCTGTGGCAGGAAACGGGATGCCCGCATACCAAAAATACGCATCGCAATGAGAGCGGCAACCAGCACGACCACGAGCACAACTGCCGCTGCAAGGACTACGCCAGGGATCTTTGCGTCACCGGACACGGTCACCAGAACGGCTGCCACGAATACCAGCAACAGGACTGCAATCATGTCCTGCACACGTTCGGCCAGCACCGTGCCCAGCGATGCTGAGAACGAACTGGTAGATTCTCGGTGCAGGGTCCACCCGCGGAGTGCGTCACCCAGGCGCAGAAACGCCACTGAGTTAGCGAACCAGCCCATCAGGATGATTCCACCCATTTTGGTGGAACCCGGAATTGTCTTTCCATCCTGCCCGTCTGTGTTGGCCGTAATGGCAATCAACCGCCATCGCAGGCCACGGAACCAGAAGCTGATGTAGTAGAGGACACCGGCGGCGAGATATAGGGCAAGGTTTACGCCTCGAATGTTGGCCCACAACTCGCTCCAGTTAAAGTCAAGCACCCGCCACAGCACAAAGGCCAATAGGCCGCCACCTACAACCAGTGCCAGCAGGGTGGGAAGCGAAAGGATTCGACGCCTCAGCGTGTCACCGGATACTCGGTTACCGTTGCCGTTCATCGACGCACCGCCGAGTTGCGAGCCTTTAACAGAGGTTTAGTGCGTGGTAGACCGTTGCGACGAGGGTACGTCGAGGGCGTTTTGGAAATCTTCATCCAGTACACCATCGTGTCCGGGGCTGCATCACCCGGCGAGTCCACAACTGTGCTTATCGCAGGTGCGGCGCCAAGCACTTCCGCTGCGTATGCAGACTCTTCAATCTCTGTCTCAACCGATGGTCCTTTTGCCGAGATCACAGTTCCACCAACGGTAGCGAACGGGAGCGTAAGTTCTGCGAGTTCTACGAGTTTTGCGACTCCGCGTGAGACGACCAGATCGTATTTTTCTCGATGCTCCCGCAAAAGCCCTATCTCTTCCGCACGTCCCGTTATGACCTGCACGTCTTCAAATCCAAGATCCAGCGCGGTCTCACGCAAGAATGCCGTCTTCTTGTTAGAGGAATCTATTAGCGTCAGCGCCATGTCCGGCACCGCTATTTTCAGGATGATTCCCGGTATGCCCGCACCGCTGCCAATATCCAGCACATTTCGGCCGGAAAACCATTCGACAGCGGGCTGCTGACCGCCTGCGACAGGTGCAAGAAATCGCAGGGAGCGGATGAACAGTTCATCTCGTACTCGCTCCCAACCTTTCGCCCCGGTCAGGTTGAACCGAGAATTCGCTGATTCGATCAGTTCAAAATAGCGCGTGAACCTGCGCCTGAACTCATCATCAGTACGCACTCCAACAGTTGCGGCCGCCTCACAAAGTTTTTCCAATTCAGTTTTCGTCCGAGGCGGGTTCGCAGGGTTTCAGGCAAAACAAGCACATTCAGTCAACTGTACGCCGCGCCGCCATACGAAGCCACATCGGTTCACAGACTGAGATACAGCGAATACGGTACCGGTAGCGGTATACGGGCAGATTGACGCGCCAGATGCCCGGTGCTAGCGTTCCAACTTCCTCCGACACCGTGTCGGAAGTGCATTCACAACACTTAATCTGCTCTCCCGTAGCTCCAAATTTCATGCGCATAGCAGTCTGCGCCAAACAGGTGCCTGACCCCGATATCCCGCCATCCCAGTTCAAGCTGGACAGTTCTGGCCTTGCCGTCGAACCACCTCGTAACGCCACACCTGTCGTCAACGGATTCGACCTCAATGCCATCGAAGCGGCTGTCCGTATCAAGGAATCACTTGCCGGTGATGCCGAGATAACCATTTTCTCTTCAGGCCACGCCTTCGAGCTCGCAGTTATGAAAAAGACTCTCGCAACCGGAGCCGACAATCTTGTCCTCGTAGATGATCCCGAAACAGCGAACCTTGATGCAGCCGGTACAGCTCGAGTGCTTGCAGCGGCCGTCGAAAAACATGGGCCGTTCGATCTGGTGATCTGTGGCAGGCAGGCTTCTGACTGGGACCAGGCACACGTACCGCTCTTCATCGCTGAATCGCTCGGGCTCCCATGCGTCACCGTTGCACGAAACATCATCACCGACTCCGAAACTGCGACTGTTGAGCGCGTTCTAACCGATGGCTACCAGGAAGTGAAGGTCACGCTCCCTGCGCTCATCACGGTCAGCAATGAGCTTGGAGAGCCACGATACCCGGCACTCAAAGGCATCATGGCAGCCAACCGCAAACAGCCGGTCAAACACACCATTGCTGAACTGGCCCTTACTGCAGCCGATCTCGCACCGAAACTCGAACTGCTTGGTCTTGAAATACCGAAACGCTCAGGCAAAGCCGAGTTCATTGATGGTGAGGATGATGCTGAGAAGGGTCACAACCTTGCCCTGAGGCTCAGGCAGGAGCGGTTAATCTAGATGAGTAACGTACTTGTCATAGCGGAAACCATTTCACACGGGGCTACACCGGCCACGCTTGAACTTATTGCTGCAGCGAAGGTTCTTGCGGGAGATAACGGAAACGTGATTACCGCTGTGACCGCATCGAGCGGATCAGATCACCCACAGGTTCCTGTCGATACGCTATACGTGCTGGACAACGACGCCCTCGGTGATTCCGACAGTGCGACATTCGACGCAGCGACGGACGCGTTCACTGCACTTTCCATTAACCTCAAGCCGGACATCATCCTGTTCCCGCGCGACGATCGCAGTTCCGTCGTAGCCCCTCGCCTCGCATTCAGGCTCAACGCCGCATTTGCCCGTGAATGCACAGGGGCAGAACGCACTGCTGACGGCATCGTCGTGACACGCCCGGTATACGGCGGCAACGCCAATGCCCGTTTCCGTATCCCGTTCGGCGCAACATGCGTAATCACCCTGAGGCCAGGAGCCTTCGAACCGGCAGCAAACGGTACCGCAAGCGATACTCGAAATTTCGACGTCTCCGAGAGCATTCGCAACTCAGGATCAGTACTCCTCAGGACTGTGCAGGAGCAGCAACCGGGCGTACGCTTGGAAGATGCAGAGATAGTTGTGTCAGGCGGGCGAGGCCTGGGCGGACCGGAACCGTTCAAGCTGCTTGGTGAACTGGCAGAACTCCTCGACGGAGCACTCGGGGCTTCGCGCGCTGCTTGTGATGCTGGCTGGATTGACCATTCGCACCAGGTCGGGTTGACCGGGAAGACGGTGAGCCCCAAACTCTACCTGGCGTTCGGCATTTCTGGTGCGAGTCAGCACATGGCAGGTTGTTCTTCGGCTCGAAACATCGTCGCAGTGAACACAGATCCGGATGCGAGTATTTTTGGTGATGCGCGGTTCGGCGTGGCTGGTGGCTGGAGCAAGGTCCTACCGGCGTTTATTTCAACGATCAGGGATATCAGTTAAACGGCTCGCCAGAGCAGAAAGGCGCACTCTTGGACGGACAATACAGCCTCAACCTCGAAGTCGTGTTTCAGCACATTGACCGAGCAGAGACCTTTTCGATCGCCCTCCCGACGATCAAACTGGCGCTGGTTGTGGATATGCGTACCAAGGGTGACGATGGCCCGTTTATCCGCGTGTTGCCAATGACACGGTCCGCCTCTGAACGCCTGCGCGTACTGCGCCGCCTGCGCCCAAAACTCCCTCGTGCGGCTGAAATCCTGGTGGTCCCGTGGCCATCGTTCGTCAACGGGCTGGTTCGCGCCGGTATCTGGGAGCGGTTACAGCAGAGAGTGGAAGCTGCTGGCTCCGAAGCGGCTGTCGACCAGTTGACCAGTGCGCTTGATGAACTTCGGTCTGCCGAGTCACGCGAATTTGGCGCACTGCTCCGCGGTGAACAGTACGACGTTCTCTGGACACGGGCTTAACCGCCGATCACTCAATCAGATCAACGAACGCCAGGATTGGACGCACACGGGCGTCTATATCACCAGTCGTGTTTTCCAACGCATCCTGGACGGTATTTCTTAACGCCAAGTCGGCACCCGTTTCGATAACACCCGCGGCCGTTTCATGCTCGATCTGCAGCTTCACGGATTCCAGGGCAGCGATAGTGGCTGGCTCTCCAGCCGCATCCAACATTGCAGCAAGGAATTTCGCAAACTGAACAGGATGTACGTTCGGGCCGGCACGTCGTTGCCACCAATACGAGTCGTATACGAATTCGCGGAGCATCTTCACAAGGACGTCTGAATCCTCCGTCGATTGCCGAGACATTTCAACGGTGATTGACGCTGCTAGTGCCGGATCGGTCTTCGCGAGCATGTGCAAGATGCGCCACGGTGTCTCATTTGAACCTGTGAGCCTCAGCAACGCAGCCGCGGAGGCAGAAGGATTGGCACCGAGGACAACATCTGCCACGTCTCCGCCCCGTGAAATCCACGGTATTACCCGCATCCCGGTATCAGTAAGCGTGCTCAACACGTCCGCTGGAGCGATTTCCGCAAATCGATCAAGATGCGCGTAAATCGCCGTATCGTAGGGAGCGTCAATGGCGAAATTCCCAGAAGAGTTTGCTGCCAGTACCTCAGCCCCGGCTCGCACCTGCGCCAGTGATGCCGTCTCCGTAATTCCTACCGCTTTGAGCAATCGCTCAGGACCAATTTCCGCTGATCTCGCCACGACAGGTGCAACTCTGATTAACAACTGCAGTGCATCGTCACTGAGCGCTGGTAATACACGCTTTGCAAGCCCGCCGTCAGACGTGCTCCGTAAAAGGCCCAACAGCAGGTAGATGTCAGAGCGCAACTGATCTTCCGGCACCGATGTGATGAACAGTTCAAACTCGAATGCAGCCGAAGCCGTAGATTGCGCTGACTCTACTCTGCTGACGGCATCAAGAAGCCCCGCAAGGCGTTCCGCTCTTTCCCCTAACACTGTTGCGATTCCATCTGGATCCGCAGCGGAGTTTTCAGCAAACAACTGGACAATCGCCCTCGGTGTCAGCAGTACCGCAAGTTCAGGGACGAGGGGCTGATCGCGGTGGTCATTGAACTGGTTCACCTGCGTTTCACTCGATAGACCGGCGATACTACGATAGAAATCCAGCGCTGCAGCGAGTTGCGTGGCTCTTTCGGTATGGACTCTTCGCAACACGTCCGGGTAGCGGCCGTGCAGCTCCAACTTGTCGGAAAGGTACGATCGCCAGAAATCGAAGCCCCTATCTGCGCCTGCTGCATCGACCAGCCAGAACTCGCGGCCTATCACGCCATCAAACTGCTACACAAAATCGATCAACCTCTGACGTTCTTCCTCGGCGTACACCGTACGGATACCGATATCGAGACCGAATAACGCCGTTTTTGGCAGGTCTATGTACGGTTCTGCTGGAAAATGCTGCAGACCAAACACTTCTCCTGCGACACGCCTGTTTTCATCTGAAAGTTCGCTAAACCACGCCATCGCCACATCCCACGAATCCAGCATTCCGCCGCTCGCCGGGCCTACGCCGCCAGGTGCGACGTACCTGGAGACATACTTGCGCAGGATAGGCGGTACAAGTTCGAGATTACCTCCCGTCATGTACAGCAGATCAGCCTCACCGAAGTGGAACAGGTCAGGGTAATCACCGACATCCAAGTTCGGCAGGTTACGGAGCCTGTCCCGCAACGGCTCGAACCGATCCGGCGGCTGTGTTATGAATGCCCGGAGATCATCCCGGTAGGCCTGCAACGCAGGTGAAGTACCAGCTTCACTCTCCCATGTAAGTTCAGGATGCCTATCGACAGCGAACGCGCCCCAGTATGAATGTCCCAGCTCGTGCAATATAGAACGCGGGGTCGCCTCACCTGCACCGGCCCATGATGCGTAACCATTGCTACCAAACCATGCCGGCTGATCTGGCATCTGGCGAAAGTCATAGCCATCGATCCATGATTCACCGGTGACCGTAAATCCGTAAATCTGCTTCACAGCAGCCAGCCGCGCCTGAACCCACGGACTCTGAACAACTGGCTGTCCCGCAGGCCACGGCTCCCGCAATAGCTCGCCATGCTTACTTGCTACACGCGTAGACGGCACCGGCGTGCGGTCGCTATCGACGTTACAGATGAACGCCGCAAACGACATCCCTATCGCCCCGACAGCGAAGATGGCGGCAAACCTGTGAAAATGGTGAAGGCGATTGTGCATTATTGCGATTAAACATAAACGGCGAATTGTTTACAGGCACTTTCTAGCTTCACCGATCAGGCATCGAATAAGGTCTTAGTGAATAGCGATTCCGACAGAAGCACGTCCATCCCCTGGATAGTCTCATATCCGCTGAAATCGCTTGCCCGGCGCGTAGGCTCGGTCCTGCGCTCCATTAAGAATCGTGGTTCTCGACGCCTGGCCGTGTTCCTCCTCGTCATGTACGGCATCGTTTCAATGATGCTTCCGGTAGGTGACTCACTCTCCATGACCGCAGCGAAAGCAGCATCAGCAAGCTACCGATACGACCTGCTGTCGTTCGAGATCAACAATTTTCCTGCCAAATGGATGCACCGCGTCTATACCGCTCTGCCCTGGACTCATACATCAACCGCTGATCGCGTGGCCGAACTCAATCGATACCTGGAGATCGCCCCGCTCATAAGGGACGCACAGTACCGTCTACTGCGGGAATCTTCACGCGAAACGGTGGACGTCGTCGCCCTCAGCGAACAACAGCACACGCTGGACAATCTACTGAACGAGAAAAACAGCCTGCGTGACGGCGTTGAGGAGTATTTGGAATCCGCAATAAGCACCCAGTTGAGGGAGCAGGGACTCAGTTCCAAGCGTAGTTTTCTCTGGCCGCCAGTTGATTTCCGCATCGACAACCCACCGAGCCTGCTCGTGATATCGCCGCGTGATCACATCGAACGCTCGGAAACTATCCTCATCGACCCCAGCATCTCTGCTGCAGAAATGGAGCGGATAGAGAACAAGCTACTGGAAGAGAACAATCTTTCGGCAGTCATATTGAGAACAGGTGGTCTCGGCAGCTACCCGAACGTCATTCCGTCTGACCGTGATCTGCTGTCCTTGCTTGAAGTGGCGGCCCATGAATGGGTACACGCATACCTGATTTTTTACCCGCTGGGGCGCTCGTTTTTCAACGGCGGAGAAATAGTTACGGTCAACGAAACGCTTGCCAACCTCGTTGGAGACGAGATTGGCGGTGACACATGGGCAGCACTCACCGGTAATCCTGCCCCGGTGCGCCAGCCACCGCTGCCGGTAGGCACCGCGAGCCCGCAACCGGATCCCGATGAGTTCAGCTACTTCCAGTTCATGCGTGAAACAAGGTTGCGAACAGATGAACTACTTGCAGATGGTGACATCACCGGAGCGGAAGCCTGGATGGAACAACGCAGGCTGGAATTACAGGATCACGGTTACATTTTTCGCAAGATAAACCAGGCATTTTTCGCGTTCAGCGGTAGTTACGGAGACAGCCCATCATCAACCAGCCCAATCGCCAGCCAGATCTGGGATCTACGAGCACAGATGGGCAGTTCAGGCAATCTCCTAAAAGCCATCCGGGAGATTTCTACGTATTCAGAATTCGAAGCCCTCTTGGCAAAACACGGCGTTTTGTCCTCGGAGTGATAGACAACAACGGATAAGTACGCTCACTCCGCTATACTTGTCCACTGCCAGCCAAATACAGTGGCCTCTTGCGTCATCCTCAGTGGTGAACGCAGCAAGAATCGCAATTTGAATATCTCAGCGCGGCCCGGCAAGTCCACTACTGGTCACGCGTAATGCCTGGAGGATCAATGGCAACCGCTAATGACGGGGGCATCAAGGTCGAAGACCTCAAGATGTATCGCCCACCTCAAAACGAGGAACCCGCCGTAGGATTTGAAGACATCATCAACCGGCTGCGTGAATCATTCAACGGCTCAGGCGTAGGCGGTGGCGGTGCAGCGGTAATCGTCGGGGGATTCTTTTTCCTTGTACTTCTGATCTGGGCAGGTACTGGTTTCTATACCGTCGGCCCCGATCAGCAAGCAGCGCTCCGCACCTTTGGTGAATTCCAGCGATTTGAGGCCCAGGGACTGCACTGGCATTACCCTGCTCCAATCGGCACACGCAACGTTGTTTCGGTCACCACAACCCGCCAGTTGGAAGTTGGCTTCCGCAGTGGTGAAGGTGGCAACACAACACCACGTGCAGTCCCGGAAGAAGCACTGATGATTACAGGTGACGAAAACATCGTGGATGTGCGGGTTGTGGTGCAGTACCGCATAGGCAGCCTACGAGATTTCCTGTTTTCAGTT
>JAURLM010000144.1 GCA_030831265.1 Chloroflexota bacterium | reverse complement strand
TGCCGGCAACTTATGCTCCTGCCCAAACGGGTCATCTGGATCAATCGGTTGCCGGTCATTTTGCCAGAGAAATTGCCTCGTATGAGGACGCCTTAGCCCAGCAGCTTCTGCAGGTTGGCTGACTCACGCTCCCGCAGGGCAACGTTGACGCGCAGCTTCTCAAGATGCTGCTGCATGGTCAGTTCGCCAGTCGGGACCTTGTGTGTCTCGAAGAATTTCTCCACTTCGGCGGCTATCGGCGGCTTGCTGAGAGCTCGGACGCCGCCTGCCATGCGGACAATGGCGTTGTCCGGGTAGGCCTTTACCATCTCATCCCAGTGCTGCACGATGTATCGCCACACCTGCTCGCCGCGCTCACGGTTGCTGAGTGCGTAACCAAGCAAGTACGGAGCGTCCTGCGTGCGGACCTGCCCGTTCAGCGTCATCTCCAGCGTCTTGGCAATCTCAACTTCACCTGGGAATGCGCCCAGTTGCGTCTGGTAGCGTCGTTCTTCCTGCGGAGTAGAAGCGTTCTTGAATCGCTGTACGAACACTGAGTAATCGGCTGCCGTGCCGTTCGTCGCCACGACTGCCGCGACTGCCGCCGCCACGTTTGGTTCGATGCTAGAAGGGTCTTCCAGGTATTTCGCATGCAGGCTGCGGCTGCGCTCGATGGCGTCGGCGTCTTTAGCACCTGAGCCTAGCGCACGGATGAGCATGCCGCGCAGTTCAGTATCACGAGCAGAGTCGTTCGGGCGAGACTCCCAGCCAAGGCGAGCCAGCGCAGAACCGTAGAGGTCGGAAAGCGTGCGGTGCAGGTTGTCCTGCGCTTTGCCTTCGACAAGCGAGTCGATGAGGCCGAGTCCGCCTGTCAGCACGGTCCAGACATCGAGGTCTGTCTCGTCTTCGAATCCCTTTGCGAACTCGAGGAAATCTGTCGCGGAAGTTGCGCCCGCGACCATGGCGGCGCGGGTGTCGTCAACGAGGCCGTAACGCTCGATGGGCTGCAGTTCATCCTGCATGCGAGGTGCGATTGCCTGGAGAAGTTCCGGCGAGTAGTTGATGCGGTAGAACCCGCTGCCCCCGGCGTTGGCGACCAGCCAGTCCGGTTCGCCAGCGAGATTCACGTCCATTGATCGTTCGGTTAGCAGCACGCGGTCTTCATGCACCTTGCCATTTGCCGAGTACCGCAGCATCACGGGAACCTGCCAGAGAGTATCGTCACCACCTTCGACAGGCGTGTAGCGGAACCGCTGCTGCGAAAGCTTCAGGGTTGTGCCGGATGTTTCGACGCTTACGAGCGGGTAGCCGCGCTGGAATATCCAGGAGTCCATCACGCTACGGGCGGGTTCACCGGTCACATGCTCAATTGCATCCCACAGGTCGCCGGTTTCGGTGTTGGCGTACTGGTGCTTGTCCAGGTAGTAACGGATGCCGTCCCGGTAGCGTGATTCGCCGAGGTACAGTTCCAGCATACGGAGTACGGAGCCGCCCTTTTCGTAGGTAAGCAAGTCGAACATGGCGTCCGCATCTTGCGGTGAGTTCACCTCGACCTCGATCGGGCGTGTTTTGTCCAGCGAGTCCACATCGAACGCGGCGGAGCGGTCGAGTGAGAACTGGTCCCACCGATGCCAGTCCGGGTTGAACGAATCGGTTGCGGCAGTAGCCATGAACGTGGCAAATGCCTCGTTTAGCCAGATTCCGTTCCACCAGCGCATGGTCACGAGGTCTCCGAACCACATGTGTGCGATCTCGTGTGCGATGACGTCTGCGATGCGCATGAGTTCGGGCTGCGTGGAGCGTTTTTCGTCCACAAGAAGCAAAACTTCGCGGTAGGTGATGCAGCCGAGGTTTTCCATTGCGCCGAACGCGAAGTCCGGCACGGCGACCATGTCCAGCTTTTGGCCGGGATAGGCGATGCCGTAGTAGTCAGTGAAGTAGCGAAGAGCGGCCGCACCCGCCTTTAACGCATATCCAGTGAGGTGGCCCTTACCTACAGGATGGACGATACGGAGCGGCACGCCATCGACGTCTACGGGTTCGGTTGCCTCGAACGGGCCGACGATGAAGGCGACGAGGTATGTCGACATCTTCATGGTGTCGCCGAACACGGCAGTCTTCTTGCCGTTGCCGTTCGGCGTTTCGCTCAAAAGCGGGCCGTTTGATACCGCGAACAGGTTTTCCGGGACAATCAGCTTCACACCGTAGGAGGCCTTGAAGTCGGGTTCGTCGAAACAGGGGAAGGCACGGCGGGCGTCGGTGCTCTCGAACTGGGTGGTGGCGATGAGCCGTTCCTTGCCTTCGGAGTCGGTGAACTTTGAGCGGTAGAAGCCGCGCAGCTTGTCGTTCAGAATGCCCGTAAACGTTGCGCTGATGGTGTGCGCCCCGGCAGAGACTGGTTTTTCAAATATGAGCTGCGCCCGCTCCTCTTTCTCGTGGAGCTTTACGGTCGCCTTTGCACCAGTGTCGGCAAGTGTTGCCTCATGAATGTCCAGCTCGATGGCGTTGAGCCATATTTCGGAGACAGGCTCGGTGACTTCGACCTTGATGGTGACGGAACCCTTGAAACTGGCCGCTTCGAGGTCAGGCTCAAGCGTGATGTCGTAGTGGGAAGGGATGGCTGTGCGAGGAAGGCGGTACGGGTTGGACGGAGTTGTCACGGTGCTGCGGTTCCTTTTTTACTGAGATTAGGTCAGTGGCGTAATTGGATGTCATCCGGTCGTTGCCGAAAGTTCGGATACCGGGTTTTGGTTAATCGATACAGGTGTGGTTGCCGGAGCGAGCCGAGGATCAGCCGCGCTCTGGGTACTTCAGATGAATTTTCGCAGTTGAGGTTATCACTGCGAACCGGTTGAATCGCTCATTGCCGGACAGTCAGATTGAGTCGAAAGTACAGCGTGAGGTTTCTCAGCATTGCACTGCCCGGCTTCATCAGCCTCTGCCCACGCGCTCAAACCGAATACCCGACCGATCCATCGACACGCATCGGGATATTGCGGAGTTCCTTCGAGATGAACGGATGCCCGGCGAGCTTCCAGTCATCCAGTTCAACACCAATTCCCGGGGCGTCTGGTGTCAGGATGTACCCGCCCTCACGCTTGAGCGAGTTGCGGTACATGGAATGCACTTCGTCCTCATCCCTCTTTGTGTACTCCTGCGTTACGAAGTTAGGAATGGAAGCGTCCAGGTGGACTGCCGCTGCGGTCAGCACCGGGCCAAGGTAGTTGTGCGTGACGACGGCTGAGTGGTATGACTCTGCGATGGCGGCGATCTTCTTTACGTGAGTGATTCCGCCGGCGAGTCCCATGTCCGGCCGCACGTACTGTGAACCACCGCTTGCCAGTAGCTCACGGAACTCCCAGATAGAGTGCATTCGCTCGCCGTTGGCAAGCGGGAGTGCGGTTCGTTTTGCAATTTCACCCTGGGAGACGATGCTGTCTATCTGCACCGGGTCTTCGTAGAACAGCGGGTGAAACTCGAGCAGTGACTCGGCGAGTGCGACGGCGACCATTGGTGTCAGCTTGCGGTGAATCTCAAGGATGATGTCAGTGTCCTCGCCACCGCCATCGCGCATAGCCGCTACGTTGTCACGGGTTTCACGAATGAGCCGGGACTGGGTCATATCCTGGAACCCGTCCGGCAGCGGGTCGGTTTTGATGGCGGTGAAACCCTCTTCGGCCGCAGCACGGGCGTTGATACGGAGGCCGTCGGCGGTCGTGCCCTGGTCTGAAGCGTCTGGGAGTTTTGCTCCCATCAGCAGGTGGAGGCGAATCTTGTCCCGTACCTTGCCGCCGAGGAGTTGCCAGACCGGTGCTTCGAAATGCTTGCCCTTGATGTCCCAAAGTGCGATATCCACCGCGCTTATAGCTCCTGATAGCGCTGAGCCGCGGAATGGGCCCATGCGATACAGGTACTGCCAGTGATGCTCTATGCGCAACGGGTCCTGCCCGACGAGATACCCCGCGAACTTTTTCACAATCTGGTCGACAGCTTCCGGGTAGCCCCAGCAAGCGGACTGGCCGATGCCGCTCAGCCCGTTGTCTGTCCAGATGCGGACTATGTGGTTGCCCGGTGCGGAGTCGTCACCGCCGATGAGCATGGATTCGACGCGTTCAATCTTCACAGGTGTTCTCCTGGCAGGACTGTCTTGTCACGTATGCGCTGAAGTGGCCGTATTGTGCAGGTTTATCAAGCGAGATGCATTGTTCTGTTGTGTTTATGCCTTCAGCAGGTCAGACACGCCGTATACGTCTGCCACGCGCGGGTGTTCATCGTGCCACGGGTGGTTGTTATAGCGATCCATCAGCACCGCACTCATGCCAACGGCTTCAGCGGCACGTAGGTCCGAACTGACACTGTCACCGACCATCAGGGCTGCATCCGGTTCTACTCCACCGCGTTCCAGAGCGGCCCGGAAAATGCGCGGGTCCGGCTTTTCCGCTCCCACGTCGCCAGAAGTCAGGGCGAATTCAACATGGTCGGTCAGACCCATCATCTCGCACATCTCGACACCGCGATAAGGCATGTTGGAAAGCGCAGCGACCCGGAAACCGTCGTCACGCAGTTGGTTCAGGCCGGGAATCACGTCGTCGAACAGCGCCCAGCCGTATTCCTGTGACTGCACCTTCTGCCAGACCTTGCCGGCGGTTTCGAGATCGACTTCGTGGCCAGCCCCGGCCAGCACAAGCTGCTCGTAACGGGCAAAGAAATCAGAGCGTTCCGTAGCTGACATGAGGCGCACGGGGTTAGTTGAGTTTTGATGAGCGAGGAACTGGTCGGCCTCGTGATAACCGCGGTCCAGCCCTTTTAAGTTGAGAGTCATCCCGAAGGCTGCTGCCGCGGTCTGTTGAATCCGTTCGCGCGGTGGATCGAACCCGGCGAGAGTGCCGTAAACGTCGAAATAGATGATTGTCGGCTTCTTCATAGTCTTTGCTAAAGCTCCCTCGCTAGTACGAGCGCGCCAACCCAAGCCGCCCCGGCCATCTTGAGCGTTCCGGCGCATGAGTTCAGCGTCGCACCGGTGGTCATTACATCATCAATCAGCAGGATACGCAGGCCTTCCATGTCACGGCTGGCGGTGAACACGTCTTTTACGTTCTCTGCCCGCTGCTCCAGGCTGGCTGAGCGCGCCTGTGGTGATGTGGCGTTGATGCGCGTAACCGGGCCAACTGCAAGTTGCAGCCCCGTAATCTGGCAAATCTTCTTTGCGAGCAGTTCCGACTGGTTGTACCCGCGGGAGCGAAGTCGAGAAGCCGCCATCGGCACGGGAACAACGACATCCACATCCTGCCTTGCTCGTTCGGACAACCGTTCCGCCATGAATCCTGCGAGTGCGGGAGCCAGGGCGCGAATGTCGTTGTACTTAAACGCCGTCACGGCATCTCGGATCGGAGAGTCGAAGGCGAATACGGCCATAGCACGATCAAGCGCAGGTGGATTCGTGAAACAGGCATCGCAAATATCACCCGGAGCAGGCAGAGCGCAACGTCGACAAGCCCTCGTATCACTTAGCATCGGCGAATCTGCGACGCAGTTTTCGCAGAACAAACTTCCGGCCGAGGAGCAGTGGACGCACCGTGGCGGGAACAGCAGATCCGCTGACACTCGCAGCGTTTTTTGGAGCAATGTCTTCACATGAATCCTATTGTCACCTGTGCCAGCATGGCCTGACTGCACATAGAATAGTGTTCACCGGCCCGGACCGGTTCGCAGGTCAGACGGGAGATGGCGGGATTTTTTCAGAAAACTGAACTCGACAGTGGAGGATTCGATGGACCTCACGATCAGCAGCCAGCACACCACACTCACCGATGCAATCAAGGAGTACGCACAGAAGCGACTTGGCAAGCTAGATGATCGGTTCAAGTTCCCGGTAGATGTAACGCTGAGGATTCGTAAAGAGGAAACCAAGCGAGAAGACCAGCGCTACATCGCTGAGGTCACCATTCCCCTGAAGAACGGTTTCATCCGTTCAGAAGAGCGCGCCGACTCCCCGTATTCGGCTATCGACCTAGTGCAGCAGACAGTCGAGCGTCGTATCAGGCGTCACAAGACCAAATTCAACCGGCGACGGCTGGACATCAAGGGCCTGGAAGCCGAGATAGCCGAGCAGTTCTCGGCTGAGCCGGTCATTGCAGACGAACCGGAAGAAGACGTTGTGGAACTGGAGTTCGGCCAGGTTGTTCGTACCAAGAAACACGAAATGGTTCCCATGACGGTGGCGGACGCTGCGGCTCAGATGGATCTGCTGGGCCACAACTTCTACATGTTCAAGAACAAGGACAACGGCGATATAAACGTCGTTTACCGCAGGCATGACGAAGATTACGGCCTGATCGTTCCGGCAGAGGCTAAGGTCTGAAAAAACCGGCCTGCGAACTCAGCAGGTGTGCATTAATTGCTGTTGGACAATGACGTTGCGGTTGGCTGGTACTCGTAGATCGTTACGGGGCCGGATGAGAACACTGGTGTCAACCCGAAGGCTGCCATACGGTCAAACTTCTGGATGCCGTCCAGCGGATACGTGATGCGTTCCAGGTCACCGATGTACACGTAGCGCACGTTGTACTTGTCGAGGAAGTCTATGGCTTGCGTGAGGGACGTTGTCCTGTAAAAACTGACAACGTCCTGTCGCCTCTGGGTAACCGCCCACGAATAATTGACGCGTTGCTGTCGCTGATGCCAGTCCCAGCCGATGACAGTTGGTAAACCTGTGTTGATGGCAACTCGCTGGCTCCAGCGGTACTGATCATCAGTAATACCTTCGACGATAACCGGCGAGCCTGCGACGTTGTGCTGGAGCCATTCAATTCCAGGGATGTCATTCGACAGATTGATGGGCGTGGCCACTCCATCCTGGTTTTTTTCGAAGTGGACTGCTGATTGCATGTATTCCGCTCCGTCCAACCCGGTGAACGTCATGTTGAACCTGTCACGGATTCGCACATTGGTTCCGAACACCGGGTAGATCATCACTCCGACGGCGAGTATTGCCATAGCTCCGAGCCAGACACGGTGCGGCAACGATGGTCTGCGCAGTGAGAAACTCCCTGCCGACCACATGAGCCAGAGGAAGTACCCGGAAGCCAGGCCAAGCAGCCACCATGCCTGTAAGTAGAACTTGAAAACCGTGTTCATGCGGCCGATGTCGTCTTTGACGGTGAAAAGGTCGACTCCACCGCCAAGAGCGAGGGCCATGATGGCGAAAGCGGACGCGATCAGCACATAGCCGGTGCCAGGTCTTTTCGACTTGACCACGGAGAACGCAGCAACCGCGATGGCAGCGGAGAGCACGATTGTGAAGACGATGGTGCTGTATGGCGTCGCCATGAAGGTCAGCACCGCGGCGCCGAATGCAATTCCTGTCAGTGGTGCTACCCATGATGGAACGCGGTTCTTGCGTTCATAGCGGTGAACCCATTCTTGAATACCGCCTCGGCGTTCCCATATTTCGGAAATCACCCAGCTGGTAATCGCGAACAGGAAGATCAGGTGTATGACGACGTAACGCCATACAGGCGTCTGGAATTCACTCTTGAGAACGCCGTTGTTGAACAGTTCAAAATTGTTGTGGAATGGCAGGTAAACGAAATTGCCGACAACAGCTATGAATATCCACTTGAGTAACCCGGTTGCGAACCGTGCGCTCAGCGGCTTTTGCCTGGCGAACATCTCACCGGCCAGGACAGCTCCGCCCGCGAGTAGCAACTGAGTTGGAAAATCCCATGCGTTGATGATTCGCAAGGCACCGATGACCGTTCCAAGCACCGCAATTCTGCCCCAGTGCTGCCACATCGCTTCTCTTGCCGATGCTCGCAAGAACGTGGCGGCTGACAACGCAGCAGCCAGCAGGGCAAACGGGATGGCGATCATGTGCGCGTGGAGGTCAGCGAACAGGAACGAGAAGAACGGGAATTCCGTGATCTCGTTGCCCGCTGAATCGCGTGCAAACATCCGAGAGCTGCGCCAGAAGTCAAACATCCGCTCCGGGAGCGTGTCGCCGAATACAAACCTCGCGCCGCCCAGGAACTGGACAAGGCCGTCAATGTTGCCTGCGACTGCAACAAGTAACGCTGCGACCATCCCGGCGATGATCGGCGACCGTGCCTTCGATGCGTCACCTTTGCGCGCTGTGATGGTGAGTGAGGTCAGGTTGTAGATGATCGAGAACGCTGCGGTGACAGTGAAGGCGAATATCAACGGTACGGCAAGGTTGTATGCGATGGACGGCACGATGCCGGTGAGGCGGATCATGTCCGCAACCAGGAACTGACCGAAGTAGTAGTAGTTCAGGTATCCACCGGCAAACCACGGGTCGTAAGGCGGCATGATGCTCGAACGCAGCACGGCGTTCAGGTAGGCGAAGTCCATCGGCTTTTCGCCGCCGCGGTACGGATGCCACAGGTCAGGATTGGCGAACCGGACTGCGAGGAAAGACAGGAATGCAACGAGGAACAGAACCTCGGCAAGAATGACAAGTTTCCGGTGAGATCGATAAAACTCGATGACCTCGCCACCGCGTCGCCAGAGCACGAAGATAGAAAACGCACCAATTACTAGCATCCCGACCACAGCGCTGAGAAAACTGAAGTTCATCACGCCGGTGCTGGCCATGAGCCATGTGACCGTTGCCGCCAGCAGGAGCCCCAGCGGTTTGGCGAGCAGGTAGCCGCGGTCAGGGAATGGCCGGAACAGGACGAACGAGATTGGCAGGGCGATAAGTGCGAGCAACTCGACTGCGATCAGCCAGAGGACCGGTGTCAGGCCTTGCGGCAGGTTCCGCATGAACGTGATATCGGTCCAAGTACCGCCAGATTGCTGTTCTACAAGTTGATCTGCATCCAGCATCAGTCCGGGTTCGCGACGGGTCAGGTTTGCAGAAGAGTTGAACCCAATCTCGTCCAGCACCTGGAAGCGATCAAGATGTCCCGTGTTCTTGAATATCAGCACCTGTGGGTGGTCATATACGGAAAAACTTTCGTCAGCCCAGCCCGGGCTTATCGTTAGCAGTTTGCCAGTTGGCTGCTCGAATCCCGTTGGTGGGTCAAACGGAACGCGGGCGAACTGGTTCTCTCTGTATGTGACGCCGAGCGACTGCACCGGTCGCGTATCTGCGAATACAAGTTCGTAGCCCAGTGCGCCACCGAACAGTTTTTCGTAATAAGTCGTGCTGTACGGGTAGCGTTCAGGCAGCCGCGGCAGAGTGCCCCATAACCGGTTGCTGTAAAGCACGAGGTAGTCCGAGGCGACCAGCAGATCCGCTATCTGCGTGAATTTCGCAAGGCTGTCGGGATCGTATAGCGGCAACTGCTCATGAACGTACTCCAGCGTAGGAACCCGCGGCGTACCTTCCTCCCAGTGCTCCTGCACGATCTTCGATCCCGGCGATGCATTGTCTTTCAGCCATGTTGAAGCCGCTTGAGCCGGGTGTGGGCCGGAGTAGATCGCCATGAACGACAGCGCGTACTGCGCCGTGAACACCAGCATCACCGCGGCCGGAACCGCAACGAGATAGCGTCGCTGCGGCCAGATGGCCACGAGGATGTCGCCCAGCCACCAGAGCAACCGTGCGCCATACAGCACGAGGAATGGCACCAGCGGAACCATGTACCGCATGAACTTCACATCGAACCAGCCCGTGACCAGCAGGTACGGGATCACCCACGCCAGTATCACGAGATCGGTCTTGCGCCTGCTGAACCATGCAAACACCACGCTTGCGGCCAGTCCCAGCCATATCGTGAGGCCCATGATCGGCCCTACGCCCCAGAAGCCAAGCTGGAAGATTTGGTACCAGTATTTTCCGGTGTCGATGTACTGCCGGGTGAAAGGCCAGTCGTTTATTCGGCGAACCATCTGGCCCTGGTCACTGATGTTGCCGAGGAACGTGGCGAAATCGGCGAACATGTATGGCTGCGTGATAACGACAGCGGCTAACGCGACTGCCGAGGCGATCAGTAATCCACGGAACGCCTGCCACTGCCTGATTGCAGAAGCCGATGAACGCCACCCGCGGGTGTTCAGGCTATCTCCGGGTTGGGAGAATGCGTATATGGCAAAGCTGAGAAGCACTGCAACTGCCAGCGGCGATACTGAAAACTTGGTCGCAAATGCCAGTCCCGCCATCAGGCCGGTCAGTGCGGCATCTGAGGTTCGTCCATGATGGGCGACTCGAATGGCAAACAGCACTGTCGCCGTGATGAAGGTTGTCATCAGCGTATCGACGGCCCAGAAGTGCGATAGCTGGATGTTGATGACCGATAGTCCGATCATGCTCGCTGCGAGGAACCCTGTACGTAACGAGAACCATCGCCAGCCGATCAGGAACACGAGAGCGACAGTAAACGTGTCGCCGATAGCAGAGAGCGCGCGGCCGGGGAAGCGCAGGTCCCAGCCGGTCAGGTCCCGATCCATGAACGCCTGCGCCGCGTACTGCACCGACTTCAGCATGTAGTGAGGCAAACTGCCCCAGTTGAACGAACCGGGGTTCAGCGGGCTGTCCGGAGCGGTTATCGCTTCCAGCTTGTCTTTGAAAGTCGGGTACTGGCCCTGGTCAGGAAAGTGAATCTGCTGAACCTGGAACAGGAAGGCGCGCTCGTCCGGGTGAAACAGCCCGCCCTGGTCCCAGTTGATGCCGTACAAGCGCAACGCCAGCGACAACGAGAGCAACACGAAAAGCCCGAGCGCGATGCGGTTTCGGTATGTGCGCGAGCGTATTGGGCGGGAGCTTGTTAGCGATGAGCCGGTTTCGGTCATATCGAGTGGGACTGGATCAGTTTCTAGCAGTTTGTGTTGATGGACGGATAAAGACTTTAGCTGCGCCTCGGCCGGTCTGCATGGGCAGCCGGAAAAACATTCGCCAGACAACATTATTCGTCATCTGGCACTTTTCGTAAGTTAACGCGGGACGTTGTTGGCGGGTTATCGCAGGGAACCAGTATCTGTTGAGATACGGATGGAAGCACGCGGGCAGACTCGCTAAGTTCGTCCTGGTTGCTCCTGGACGGTAGTGGATTCAACAGGAGCCGAATGGGAAAGGCGAGATGTAGTTTCGGTTGTCGGGAGGCAGACCGGTCCAGAGTGATGTTCATTTCGGGTTTGACTGTCACTCTCCACCCTCGAATTGACCGGTGGGTGAGCGGGCTTTACGCTGATTCGCCTGTGTCCCGAATTCGTCGGGACAAAATCCTGTACTCATCACTGTCAATTCATGCCAAAAATATCTCCTGACACCGCCGCCACCACTTACGAGCGCACGGTGCTCCCCAATGGCCTGCGCGTTCTGACCAGCACCCTGCCGTACACAAATGCTGTGAGCATCAACTTCCTGTTCGGCGCAGGTTCAAGGTATGAAGATGACCACATTGCCGGTGCATCCCATCTGTTTGAGCACATGCTGTTTAAGGGAACCACCCGGCGGCCAACTCCGCGGGAAGTTTCAGAGGTTGTCGAAGGCGTCGGGGGCGCGCTGAACGCATTTACAGACCGCGAGATAACCGGTTACTGGTGTCGGCTGGCAAAACCGCACTACCGCTCAGGTATCGACCTGATCGCGGACATGGTGCTCAACTCGCTAATGCGCCAGGAAGACATCGACCGCGAAAAGCAGGTGGTCTACGAGGAGATCCGCTGGACAAACGACTCACCGGCCGGGCGCGCCGGGGTGATTCTTGTAGAGTTGCTGTGGCCGGACCAGGCGCTTGGCCGGGATGTAGCCGGAACGGTGGAATCAGTAGCCGGTATCAGTCGGGAGACGATGCTGGAGTACCTGCACACACAGTACGTGGCTCGCAACACGGTTATTTCTATTGCAGGTGACGTGCATCACGACGAGGTTGTGGCACAGATAAGCGACCTGATGGGCGACTATAAGGATGGTCAGCCGCTTGTGATGTCGCCGTTTGTGGACAACCTGTACGGACCGGTGGCGCAGATAGAGACTCGGCCAACTGAACAGGCTCATCTGGCTATTGGCATGCACGGCCTTTCGATAAACGACTCAGACCGGCATGCTTTGGGGCTGCTTTCGGTGATTCTCGGTGAGTCGATGAGCAGTCGGCTGTTTGAGGAGATTCGTGAAAAGCGCGGCCTTGCGTATGACATTCACAGTTCGGTTCATGCGATGGCTGATACCGGTGTGATGGTGATCGAGTCGGGCATCGACCCTGAACGCGTTGCTGCCGCGGTGCCTGTCATCATTGAGGAAGTGGCGCGTATGCGCGATGGCGTGACAGAGCGGGAGTTTTTGCAGGCGAAGGAACTGAGCAAGGGCCGCATGCTGCTTCGGATGGAGGAGAGCCGGGCTGTTGCCGGGTTCCTTGGGGGACAGGAACTGCTCAAGGGCGAGGTGCGAACCGTCGAGCAGGTTATTGGCGACATCGATGCGGTGGAGCTTGATGACATAGCCAGGGTGGCAAAGCGTGTTATCAGATCCGACAAGATGACGCTATCGATGGTAGGCCCGTTTGATGACCCCGCACCGTTCGTGGAAGCGATGAAGTTCTAGTTTTCCTGTGGCATACGTTTGCCAGTGGCAATTTTAAGCCGCTTCCGTGTAGCTTCAATTTCCGCCACAAATCGCTACGAAAAAACTTGGGGAAACATCATCGAAAAGCGTACTTTTTGATGCATGCTCACTCGCCAACCACCACCACCAAATTTTGAATGGACCGCCGAGAGTATCCACGCTCTCCGCGCTCATCTAGGTCAGTCACAGGCTGCGCTTGCCCGCGAACTGGGTATCCGTCAGCAGACTGTCAGTGAGTGGGAGACGGGCATGTATAAGCCCCGTGGCGCTTCCGTGACCATCTTGACTTTACTTGCAGTCAGCTCAGGTTTTGAGTTTGATCGTCCCGAAGCTCGTGAGACGCAACGTGAGGTTGCGCCTGCACCAACGCCGTCCGCGTCGCGCCGAATCTCGGCACCGGCTTCTAACGGGACTTTCAGTTCTTCACGGCCGATACGCGGTCCACGCTCGCACCCTGATTGGATACGATCGACGTCGGCGTCAGTGGATACCCCGCGAACACGTAACTTCACGCGACAGAATCCCGGTACGTCCGGTTACAGGGACGGCGAGATCCCAATGTAGGTGGCGGCATGTTGCCGCAATCTCGTTGACACCTCGTTAGGCTACGCCTAGCATTCCGCGTATCGACATGTGCTTTTTCATCACCGGGTTTCCGGGACGATGGATTCGCCATTCAGGTGTTTGTCGCCGTCTTGTCGCGAACCCCAAAAGCCCTGTGCGGCGGCTTACCGGGGAGAGAACGCGTGGCCGATAAAACACGGGCATACATCCTTATTGAGACAGCAGTCGGCAAGACCGGAGAGGTTACAGAACAGCTCCGAGCCCTTACCGGCATGACGGCTGTAGATGCGGTAACTGGCCCGTTCGACATAATCGCTGTTGCCGAAACCGACACCCTGAACGCTATCGGGGACTTGATTAGCGTTGGTATGCACCGCATCCCGGGCATCGTGAAGACGATCACCTGTCTCTCTGTGAGTTACAGCGAGTAGTAGTCCCTGTGGCTTTTTATTCTCACTTCGGCACAGCAGGATGCCTGCAATTTCATGCGCTTTAAGTTCACCAGTGAAGATGAGCAGTTCCGGCAGGAACTACGAAAATTTCTGGTGGATAATCTGCCGCAGGGCTGGACTGGTCCGCCCGATGAGGCCGACGAAAACGACTGGGCATTAAGCCTGCGCATGAAGCGGGCCCTGGCTGAGCGCGGTTGGCTTGTGATGCACTGGCCTCGTGAGTATGGCGGTCAGGCTGCCTCGCCAATGCGTAATATCCTGTTTGCCGAAGAGATGGCGTATCACCGCGCCCCCGGCAATGACCGCTTCGGTACTCGCATGATTGGTCCTGTGCTCATGCATTACGGTACCGAGGCGCAGAAATCGAAGTACCTGCCGGAGATAGCGTCCGGCAGCGTCCAGTGGTGCCAGGGCTACTCAGAACCGGATGCCGGGTCTGACCTTGCATCGCTCAAGACGAGTGCGGTGCGTAGAGGCGAAAAGTTCATCGTCAACGGCGCAAAGATCTGGACAACCCTTGCGCATCGTGCGGACATGATGTTCATGCTGGTGCGTACCAATCCCAATGTCCCAAAGCACCGCGGCATCTCAATGTTGCTGGTCGATATGAAGTCACCCGGTGTCGAAGTTCGCCCAATCATCAACATGTCCGGCTCACATAGCTTCAATCAGGTTACGTTTGATGATGTCGAAGTACCGGAAGAGAACCTTGTCGGTGACCTGGACAACGGCTGGCGAGTTGGAATGTCAGTGCTGAACTACGAACGGTCTGGCGTTGATTACGTTGGCTGGGGTCAGCGCGCATGGGACGAACTGGTGGCGCTTTGCCGTGCAGAAACCGGTGCCGGGGGGCGCAGATTGGCCGATGACCACGCGGTGCGCCGTCGCATGGCTGAACTTGATGCCGAACTGGATGCGGCACGGTTGCTGACTTACGAGGTTGCCTGGCACCAGCAGCAGGGTGAGGCTCCGGCGGATGTCGCTTCGATGAGTAAGCTTGCCGGGACAGTGGCAAATCGCAACGTGCTCGACTACGGGTTGCAGTTGCTCGGCATGTACGGCCCGCTCGAAAAAGGATCGCCGTACGCGAAGTTACAGGGTCGATTTTTCAAGATGCGGATGTTTTACACATCCGGTGAAATCCTGGCCGGGACGACCGAGATTCAAAAGAACCTCATTGCGTGGCGCGGGCTGCAATTGCCAAGAGTTTGAGTGACCCCGGCACGTGACAATCAGCGGAACCAGAGCACGCCGCCGCGGACTGGCAAAAAAGAAAAATGGATTTTGGACTGAACGAAACTGAAGAGATGGTGAAGGCTGCCGCCAGGGAATTTCTTTCTCAGCAGGCAGGGCCGGATGCCGCCCGTGATTCAACTTCAACCGCTGCGTTCTGGTCACAGGTCTGCGAGATGGGATGGCCGGGACTCGCAATTGCCGAAGAGTATGGCGGTGCGGAGATGGGGCTGACGGCTCTGGGCGTCCTGATGGAGCAGTGGGGAGCGTTTCTTGCCAGTGGCCCGCTGTTTGAATCTGCGGTTCTTGCCGCTCCGTTGCTGGAATCTCACGCTGACGAAAAATTGAAGCGCGAAGTGCTTCCGCAGATTGCCGACGGCAGTACATCGGTGACCGTGGCGGTGATCGAAGAATCTGCGTCATGGCGGCCGGAAGATGTTCGAGCGACTGCGGTTCGAGCAGATGACAGCTGGGCCATTACCGGCAAAAAACATTTTGTCAGCTATGGCAACGAAGCAGACATGATCATTATCGCTGCTCGCACAGGGGCGGGTACGGAAGATATTTCACTCTTTCTCGTCGACAGAGATGCTGAGGGAGTTACTTGCGAGCAACTGGGCCACGCGTCCGGTTCTCCCGCTGCAGTGCTCACTTTGAACGAGGTAACAGTACCTTCGTCGAGGCTTATCGGTGCGGAAAACACCGGGTGGGGCGCGGTTGAGCAGATGCTTTTGCACGGTGCCGCTTTTCGTGCAGTGCAGATGGCGGGACTGGGACGTCGAGTTCTTGAGATAACTACGTCTTACGTTAAGGAACGCAAGCAATTTGGTGTTCCTGTAGGTTCGTTCCAGGCAATCCAGCACCACCTTGCCGATATGGCTGTTGCGGTGCGGGAGGTTGAGCACATGGCACGGCGGGCTGCCTGGAGCCTGGTTGAAGGCTCGGAAACGATTAGAAAAGACGTTTCAAGGGCGAAACAAGCCGGAAGCTCACTAATCCCTCAGGTTTGTTGGACGGCGCACCAGTGCCACGGCGCGATAGGATTTACAGAAGAGCATGACCTGCATCTGTATACAAGGCGGGCAGTGTCCTGGGCAGCCGAATTTGGTGATGCCTCATGGCATGCTGATCGGCTTGCGGATGCGCTGGAAATATGACGGCCGTTGGCCCGAACGCGCAGGCATGATGCAACAGGGTGAAATGATTGGCGATGAGGTAACGAGCTTATGTGGCGAGATGTGAGTCACGAGCAATCAGCAGAGGGCGGAAACTGCGTTTTCTGCCAGATAGTTGCCGGGTCACTGCCGAGTCGGCAGGTTTACAGCGACGATGAAGTAGTGGCGTTTCATGACGTCACGCCTGTCGCTAAGGTGCACATGCTGGTTGTGCCCAGGCGCCATGCGACTTTGCTGACAGATGCAGTTGAAGACGATGACCAGTTGCTGGGCAAACTACTTCGTATCGGCGCGGATGTCGCAAAGAAGATGGGTATTGCTGATAGCGGCTATCGTCTTGCCGTGAACCAGGGTGCAGACGCTGGACAGATCGTTGACCACCTCCATGTGCACGTCATGGGCGGCCAGGACCTCTACTCGCTTGGTGAGGTTTCGACTGGTAGCTGAGGGCTAAATCGCAGCTTTCAACCGACCTCATCGGGAATTTGTTTGAGCTGATTGGTCAATGGAAACATTGTTAACCCGTACTTTTGACGCACGCTGTAAAGTTGCGAATGAGTAGCCCAGTCCGCATAATGACGCTGCTCACCATAGCGGCTGATTCGCGCTGTCGCTATCGGGTGATGGCTGTATAGCCACTCCATGTCGGCATGTCCTTCTTGCCGACTCACGCGACGAGATGAAAGGAGCGGGTTTTTTGCATCCGTTCGCGTATGTTGCACCTAAGACCGTTGAAGAAGCCGTGGCGGTCCTTGATAAACACGGCGACAAAGCACGTCCATTGGCTGGCGGCACTGACCTGTTGGTTCAGGCCAGGGCTGGTCGGTTCAACCTGGACGCAGTTGTAGACATGAAGTCCATCCCGGAGCTCGTCGCAATTAAGAACGACGCTTCAGGGCTGGAAGTTGGCGCTGCTGTCCCCTGCTACCAGCTTTACGAAAACGCCAAGCTTTCGGCGGAATTCCCTGGCATCATGGACGCCGCATCGTTGATTGGCGGAATCCAGGTACAGTCACGAGCCGGTATCGGTGGAAACCTCTGCAACGCCACTCCCAGTGCGGACAGCATCTGCCCAATCATCGTCCACTACGGAACTGCCGTCATTGCGGGGCCGAAGGGGCGACGAGAGGTTGCCAGCGAAGATTTCTGCACGGGCCCCGGCCGGAACGTCATGGAAAAGGGTGAACTCCTGGTCAGCCTGAAATTCCCGAAGCCATCTGCCACTTTTGGTGCTGCTTACGAGCGTTTTATTCCTCGTAACGAGATGGACATCGCTGTAGCCGCTGTCGCTGCCTCAGTTGAACTGAGCGAAGACAAGAAGACAATCAAGAAGGCACGTGTTGCTCTTTCGGCTGTCGGCCCTACGCCGATCCTGGCCAAAGCCGCTGCTGATGCCCTTGTAGGCAAGAGTGCGGACGATGAGGCTGCCATCAGCGCTGCTGGTGTAGCTGCTGCGGCTGCTGCAAGCCCGATCAGCGACATGCGCGGCACTGTTGAGCAGCGCAAGCACCTTGTTGAAGTACTGACGAAGCGAATGGTCAAGAAGGCCATCGAAAGGGCAAGGAACTAGCATGGGCGCACCAGAGAGAGTTCACGTACGAACCACGATCAACGGGCAGGCTCAGGAATTCCTGATCCCGCCATACATCAGTCTGCTGGACACCATCCGTGAGGTTGCAGGCCTGACCGGTACCAAGGAAGGTTGTCTCGATGGCAACTGTGGTGCATGCACGGTCAACGTGGATGGCCGCATCGTCGACTCCTGCCTTGTGTTGGGTGTCGAAGTTAATGGCAAAAAGGTCACAACAGTTGAGGGCCTTGCCACGAAGGACGGACTTCACCCGCTACAGCAGGCATTCCTCGAAGAGGCGGCCCTGCAATGCGGTATCTGCACACCGGGCTTTCTGGTTGCAGCGAAAGGCCTGCTGGACAACGAACCGCACCCCAGTGAGGGGCGGATTCGTCACTGGCTGGCCGGGAACCTGTGCCGCTGCACTGGTTACGACAAGATCGTCAAGGCGGTGCAGAAGGCAGCAGCTGCTTCCAAGTAAGCAGAGCTTTCCTGCCAGACCAACGAGCACGGGCCATGGGTCCGCAATCGAAGGATGAAGTAAATGGTCAGTACTTTCGAGCCCAAGTCAGACTACAAGGTCATTGGAACCAGGCCTATCCGGCACGATGGCCTGGATAAGGTGACCGGACGCGCTGTTTACGGCGCAGACCTCAAATTGCCGGGAATGTTGTGGGGCGTGGTTGTTCGTAGCCCGCACGCACATGCCCGCATCAAGAGCATCGATACATCTGCCGCTGAAGCGATGGACGGTGTGTTTGCTGTGATGACCGGTAAGGATCTTCCGCACCAGGACAACAAGACCGTTGACCTGGGTGAAGGTTCCACCAACATGAAGTGGGCCTCAGACAACATCATGGCAAGTGACATGGTGCTCTACCGTGGCCATGCGGTTGCTGCGGTTGCTGCAACAGACCGGTACCTTGCTGAAGAGGCCGCCGCTGCCATCAAGGTGGAGTACGAGGTTCTTCCAAGTGCAACAGACGTGAAAGCTGCACTGGCTCCTGGGGCCCCGGTCATTCTGTCAGACCTTGTCGGAGATGACCTCGGTGAAGAGATTCGCAACACCAACATTGCGTCCCACTTCCGCCACGAGTTTGGTGACCTGGATGCGGCTTTCTCCAAAGCTGACGTCATCGTCGAGCGCGAATTCAGCCTGCAAATGGTTCACCAGGGCTACATTGAGCCGCACAACGCGACAGCGATCTGGGACCAGGACGACCGAGTTCGTGTCTGGACCAGCACGCAGGGTGCGTTCCCGGCGCGGACCCAGACTGCCGAGATCCTCAAGTTGGCCGAATCTCGCGTCAAGGTAACCCCACTGGAGATTGGTGGCGGTTTCGGTGGCAAGATCCCTGTATACCTTGAGCCGATCGTCGCGATTCTTTCCAAGAAATCCGGCGGACGCCCGGTCAAGAGCATCATGGAGCGCCGTTCGGTATTCGAAGGCAGTGGCCCCGCTTCCGGTGGCATTGTCCGAAT
>JAURLM010000143.1 GCA_030831265.1 Chloroflexota bacterium | reverse complement strand
TGATGACAGCAGGGGTTGGGCTGAGTCGGCGAGGAACCATCTTGTCGGGGACGAAGAAATGGTTACATCTGATGGTGTTGCGTATCTCTACTGTCCAAATGGACTGGGACGCAGCAAGGCAGCAAACACCTTGTTGTCGCAACCGCCGAAAGGCATCAAGGCCACGATGAGGAACCTGCGGACACTGAACACGTTGTTGGAGATGACTTCTGCCTTGCAGACGCAGAATTAGTCGAGGAGATTTGGAAGTAATGGCGAAGATCAAGATCACATCTGTAAACCACGTTGGACTCCCAATCTCTGATCGCGCAACTGCGATGAAGATGTATCGAGACGCCATCGGCCTCGAAGTTATCCCGCACCAGGTCGATGGAAACACCCTTGCGTGGACGGAAGCGCTGGACGGCTCAATGGTTCACCTGATCGACCCGCCTGCGGCTGGCCGACCTGACCTAAGACAACATGTTGCCTTTGAGGTGGAAGACCTGGATCCTGTGATCGAGGCACTGGCGGAAGCCGGGATCAAACTTGAAGACGCACCTGGCGTGCGTCATGACGGGCAGCGGCATCTGTTTGTTCGTGACCCGGATGGTAATCGGATCGAGATTTGTACCCGCGGGGATCATGCCGAAACTAAGCGCAAAGTGGACGAGAACGGTTACACGTCCGAAAGCTAATCCTGCGCCACCGGCAATCCACGCTCCGGTTTCTTCAGTTGCAGGAACGTGAACGCTGCAAGCAGCATCAGCACTGATCCCGCCAGCAGGCTTGGCCGGTACGATCCCGTCGTGTCATAGATCCAGCCGACCGCGACTGGTGTTACCAGTAATGCGGCGTTGTATATCGGTGCAAGCAAACCTCGAATTGTTGCAAAACGGGCTCTCCCAAACAGATCTCCAACAAGCGCCCAGTTCAGTGATGACCCGGCTTCCGAACCGATAAAGAACAGCATGGCCCCGAATACAGGCCACGTCCCGTGGACCACAGTCAACAGGAGCAGCGCCACAGCTGATGAACTGTAGGAGACAGCGAGCATCACCTGCCGACTTGTCCTATCGCTGAGCCACCCGAAAAGCAAAATGGCCGGCACTGAGGCGAGTGCCATAGCTCCGACGAGGTTTGCGGCAACCTGTTGATCCTCGCCTTTCCACACAAGTAGCGGTACGAAGTGAACAAATATTGCCCCGTGTACAGACATGCGAAGAACCGTTGCGGTCGCCAGTACCCAGAACGCCCGTGACCTGACAGCATCGTGCGTTGTCCAGTCTTCATCTGCGCTGTTCGCCGCCACAGAAGGGGTGTCTTCCGACACAGGCTTTTCTGGCACAACAGGTATCGGATCGCCATCAGGTCGCTGGCCAATGCTTTCAGGTGATCGCTTGAAGAACAGCGCCAGGGGCGCTATCAAGAGGATCATGCCGAATCCCACGTAGAAGGCAGCCGTTTCCCAGCCCCATCGCAGTACGGCTACCGACAACAATGGCACCACAAACGCGCCGCCGAGTCGGAATGCGGCACTGTTGAGCCCCATCACTGCGCCGCGGCGTCGTACGAACCAAGTGTTCAATGCAGATGTCGTGGCCTGCATGAAACCGGTTGAAGAGCCAAGTGAAACAACGAACAGGTAAACGAGTACGAACGCAAGATAGGTGCTTGTTTTCGATAGCAGGATGTAGCCGATGCCGGTACAGATCGTGCCGATGAGCATCAACGGCCGCACGCCAAACCGGTCGATCATCCAGCCGGTTATCGGGCCGACTAGTCCGCCTTCTGCACGGGATAGTGCGAACGGTAGAGCGGTTTGAGCGCTTGAGAGACCTAGACCCTGCGAAACGGGGAGGAAAAATACGGTGAACCCCTGCCAGTGAACACTCCCGCCCAACCCATTGATGACTGCGGCTGCACCAACCAGCTTCCAGCCATAAAATCTGCGACCTTCACCGGGTTTCGGTTCAGACACAGCCTCTTCAGGCGGTCGAGCCGAGTCTGACTTCACGTTGGTGGAAGGCCATAGCCTCATCGTCGGGTTCCTTCGGTCATTTCCTCCGTATGATCAGTCATCAATAACCGGCCCGACTCAATACCGCTTCGATGTTTTCCTTGCCTGGCCTGAGCGTACCAGCGTCGATAGCCCGAATCGCTTCTGTGATGGCTGCGTTCACCGGTGCATCAATGCCAGCCTCCGCTGCCTTCGCTACCACGAAACCGTTCATTTGATTGATCTCGGTTGGCCGACCTTTGACAACATCCTGCCCCATCGAAGGTCGCCAGTTCGCTCCGCCGGCTTTTGCCAACATCACGCCGTCCAACTCTTCATAGACGTCACCGCGGTCCGAGTCCGCCCAGGTCTTCGGATCCATGCCGCCGAACTTCTCGACTTTGTAGCCAAGCGCCAGCCCGACGCGGGCACATTCAGCGGCGAGCCGTATTTGCAGTTCTCGGCCACGGGCATCTTTGTTCAGATCAGACATTCCCATGTCGGAAACAGCCACAACCGGGTTGCCCATGCTGTTCTGGGAAAGCTTTGCCCAGCGTTCGCCCCACAGGTTGGTCGTAGTACGTCCCGCGTCAATGGGGTCGAGCATCTGGATAAGTTCGCGAGTGCGCTGTGACACTGAACCATCGTGCTCACCAGCGCGGAATACGTCGTGGCCCTCGTCCCTGCGGCGGGTGTTTCCGGGGCGTTCGACTTTCCCAGCTTCCCACATGGCGACTGAGATTGACGACATCACCAACCCAACTGCTCGCTCCGCACCAACTGCGGCGGCTATGAGCGGGTCAGTCCAGCAGTTCTGTGAGGAGACGATATAGCCTTCAGGTTTCACAAATGGGTCTATGAAGTGAGCTGCCCAGCGAGTGTCGTACGCTTTCATGGCGACGAAACCGATGTCGAATTTTTCCTGCCGTGCCACAAGCTCGTTCTCATGCAGATGGTACATCTTCGGGTGGGCGACAAATGTTTCGTGAGGGCCTCCGACTGTGAGGCCGTCAGACCGAATCTTCTCGACCTGCTCTGCCCACGGGTCGATGATCATCACATCGTGACCTGTGTAGTCCAGCCATCCGCCGAGATAGCTGCCAACTGCGCCTGCGCCAATAAAGATGATTCGTTTGCTATTTGCTGTCATGCTTTTCCTTTGTGAACTGCCTGAAACACCATCAGACCATTTGCTCAAACTCTTGTTGAATGTCTTTTGGCGGGTATGTGTAGCGTTCCCGTGAGAACAGCCACGGTTCTCTGGCTTCGTTGCTAACTCGTACCGTTGCGTCAGCACGTTCACGAATGCCGGACTTGAGGTGCGTGCCGATCCCCGGTTCGGTCGGAGCCATCAGGAAGCCATCCTTCACAACAAAGTTTGGCTCAATGAGGTCTCCGTACCAGCCTCGGTGCATCGCACGGTTGTATTCCATGATCATCACGTTCGGCATGGCCATACATATCTGCGCACAGGCGAACATATTCACAGGGCCAACGCAATCATGGGGCGCAATTGGCAACTGGTGACCTGATGCCAATTCAGCGATCTTCTTGACCTCTGAAATACCGCCAGTCCATGTGAGGTCTGGCATCACGATGCGGGCTGCGCCTGATTCCATGAATCGACGATGCTGGTAGCGAGTCATCAGGCGTTCAGCTACTGCAATCGGCGTCTTTGTTGCCTGTTGTAGGCGCAGGTGCGCTTCTTCGTTGAGCGGAGAAAGCAGCTCCTCATGCCACATAGGTTGCAGTTCTTCCATTTCCTGGACAATCCGAATGGCGTTGGCGAGATTCCATTTGGCGTGACCGTCATTTGCAATTTCGAAGTTCATGCCGAAAGCATCGCGTATCTCACGGAACGGTTGGAGGGCACGGTCAAGCTGCTTCTTGAACAGGATGTTGCCGTCTGATGCGCGTGCGATGAAGTCCGTGGGCGAAAACTTCATGCCTCCAATACCTTCGTCCATCAGGCTCTTTGCCACGTCTACCGGCTTTCGCCATACATCGTGGCCGTCTGTGATGTCTCCGTAAACACCAAGCGTGTTGTAGACGCGGATACGATGCCGTGTCCCTCCACCGAGAATCTCGAACACCGGCATCTTAAGAGCCTGACCCTTGATATCCCATAGAGCGACGTCCAGTGCGGACAATGCTCGCAGTTCAGCGCCTCCGTAACCCGCGTGGTCAGAAAGCCGGAAAATCGTCTGCCAGTGCGCTTCGATATCCGAGGGGTCTCTGCCAATCAGTAACGGGCCGAAGTGGTCATGTATCGCTGCTTCGACTGTGCTGGCGGCATACCACGTCTCACCGAGTCCGATGATTCCGTTGTCGGTGTGAACCTGGACAAATATCAGGTCTGGGAACTGTCCGAAACGGATAGTCTCGATCTGTGTGATCTTCATCGGACCCGTCCTTCTGTCTTGTCTATAGACATTTTCCTGAATCGCCAGATGTCATCCATGTCCTCTGCCATCTCAGGGGTCAGGCCGACGTTGTCCAGCCATCCTTCGTCGTGCATTCCCGGTATTGCAACACGTTCATCGGTGACACGCGTCGACACGTCTTTGCGTTGGAAAACCTCAGGGCGTAACCGTGTGCCAATTCCCGGCTCCTGTGGTGCCGCAAGCCAGCCGTGTTCGATGGGCAGATTCGGTTCAACAAAATCGCTATACCAGCCGTAAAAATACGGTCGGACGTGTTCCATAATCATGGCGTTCGGTGAGCTCATGCAGATGTGAGCACAGGCGAAGATGTTCACCGGTCCAGTTGCATCATGCGGTGCAACCGGAACCTGCTGAGCCGATGCCATGACTGCGATTCGATGCGTCTCACTGATTCCCCCGGTCCATATGAGGTCAGGCATTACGATGCGGGCTGAGCCGTTTTCGATGAATTGCCTGAGTTGCCAGCGTGAGAGCAGCCGCTCAGAGATACAGACTGGCGTGGCCGTAGATTCCTGGAGCCTGAGCAGCGCAGTAGGGTTCAGGAGAGGCATCAGGTCTTCCTGCCACATGATGTCCAGCGGCTCCATTGCCTGTGCTATCTGTATAGCCACCGGAAGTGCCCACTTGCCGTGGCCGTCATTGGCGATCTTTATGTCGCCGCCAACGGCATCTCGCACGTCCCGGAATGGTTGTAGCGCGTGGTCCAGTTCTTTAGGGGACAGGTACTGGCCTTCACTTGGTGTTGCGACTCGGATCGTTGGCCCCATCTTCATAGCGATGATGCCGTCAGCCACCAGTTCCTTCGCCAGTTCCCCTGCACCGATGTACGGAGCACCAGTGGCATACACGCGAATCTTGTCTCGTACCTTGCCGCCGAGTAGTTCGTAGACGGGGACACCTGCCGCCTGGCCCTTGATATCCCACAGAGCAATGTCTATTGCAGAAATTGCCCGCATTTCTGCTCCACCGTAACCTGCATGGTCTGAAAGTCGGAACATGTTCAGCCAGTGGCGCTCAATGGCGAACGGGTCTTTGCCTACCAGCAGCGGTGCAAAGTGATCATGAACTGCAGACTCCATCGTGCTGGCCGCGTACCAGCTCTCGCCAAGACCAATCAGGCCACTATCCGTGTGGATACGGACCCAGATGATGTCTGGGAGCTCGCGGACTCGAACCGTCTCTATGTGCGTGATTTTCACGGAATGCTCGCAGGAGTGTTAGTTGTATAGGCCACCTGTCGCTTTGCGGCGGAGTATAGCGCTGACCGGCCTGATGAAATGGGTTTCACGGCCCAATGGACCCCGTTTTATCGCAACCGGGACGCCTGTGGATGTGATACCTATGTGCGTGCCGGGTTGGCACGAACTAAAAATCCC
>JAURLM010000142.1 GCA_030831265.1 Chloroflexota bacterium | reverse complement strand
TCTTGAGCAGCGACTTGGATGGGATGCAGCCCCAGTTCAGGCAGACGCCACCAAGACCGCCGATGCCACTGCCGTCGTCCTTCTCTACCACTGCAACTTTCAGCCCAAGTTGCGCGCCGCGGATGGCTGCGTGGTATCCGCCGGGACCGGCGCCGATGACTATGAGGTCAAATGAAGTGTCTGCCATGTGGAAAGTTCCGTTTGCTGTTTTTCGGGGTGCGTAGAAGCGGCTGGTGCAGTCGTGCCGTCGCCGATCAGATGCCCACGCGATTGCTGCGGTCTAAAGATAATAACCGGTCGATTATACGCGGCACAGGCGCAAGTTCACGCCAAAGCCGGTACGAGATTCGTACATGGTGATGCCATGTATAGAAATACCCATCGTATGGGCGCCGCTTGGCGCGCCCAGCCGGGACATAAACAGGCAGCCGGGATGGCCCGGCGACAATCTGGCTGACAAAAAGGGCATGTCTTGAAGAAAAGGCGCGTGTCATCCGTTGAGATGACACGAAATAGCTCAGAGCAGGCGGATTACCGCTATTAGCCCAGGACTTCCTTCATCTTCGCGCCGATGTACGCCGGTGATTCCACTACGTGCACGCCAGCTTCGGTCAGTACCCGGTTTTTCTCCGACGCAAGGCCTGCCTTACCAGTGATGATCGCCCCGGCGTGGCCCATGCGTTTGCCCGGAGGTGCAGTCTGGCCTGCGATGGCCGAAACCACCGGCTTCGTCACATGTTCGTGGATGAACTCCGCAGCAAGCTGCTCTCGGATTCCGCCGATCTCACCGATCATCACGATGGCGTCAGTCTCGTCATCTTCCTGGAACAGCGCCAGCACATCGGTGAACGTCGTGCCGTGAATCGGGTCGCCGCCGATGCCAACGCACGATGATTGACCGAGCCCAACCTGCACAAGCTGTGCGATAGCCTCGTAAGTCAGCGTGCCGGAGCGTGAAACGACGCCGACGCGACCTGGTTTGACGATGTTGCCGGGGATGATCCCAACTTTGGCTTTCGATGCCGGGTGAATCAATCCGGGACAGTTCGGGCCAACAAGGCGTGAGTTGCTTTGTTTCACGTAGGCGTTGATCTTCACCATGTCCTGCACAGGCACGCCTTCGGAGATGCATACGACGAGTTCAAGCCCGGCATCCACCTGTTCCACGATTGCGTCAGCGGCGAATGCGGCCGGGACGAAGATCACACCGGTATTTGCACCCGTCTCTGCGACAGCTTCCTTCACGGTTGAGAAATAAGGAACTACGTCCTCGAATTTCTGTCCGTCGCGGTTGGGGTGAACTGCAGCGACCATGTTCGTGCCGTATTCACGCATCCGGCTGGCCTGGAAGCTACCATCACGGCCCAGACCCTGTACCAGCAGTTTCGTGTTTGGTCCTACGAGAACGCTCATCGGGAGCCACCTTTCATACCCGCAAGCCTGTCTCTCAGGACTTCAGCGGCTCCTGCAAGGTCCGGTGCAGCCGATATATCCAGCCCTGACTCGTTCAGGATGCGGCGACCTTCATCCGCATTCGTGCCGCGCATTGCAACCACCATTGGCAGCTTTGCATCAGTTTCTTTTGCAGCGTTGACAATGCCCTGCGCCACGACGTCTGCTCTTGCGATGCCTGCGAACAGGTTCACGAGGATGATTTCGACGTCCTTGTCCGAGACGATGATCTTGAAAGCCTCTTCGATGCGTTTCTCGTCTGCACTGCCGCCGATGTCAAGGAAGTTTGCCGGGTCTGCACCCGCCCACTTTGTGATGTCCATCGTGGCCATTGCAAGGCCAGCGCCGTTCACCATGCAGCCAACGCGCCCGCCGTCCAGCTTCACGTAGGCGAGGTCAGCTTCGTGGGCTCTTAGCTCAAGTTCGTCCTCCTGCTCCGGGTCATGCAGGGAAGCGAGGTCCTTGTGCCGGAACAGTGCGTCGTCTTCCAGGTTGATCTTGGCGTCCAGTGCAATCACGTCACCGGATTTCGTGATTACCAGCGGGTTGATCTCAACCAGCGAGCAATCGTTCTCAACAAAAACGCGGTAGAGGTTCGAAATAAGTGCAGCTGTGGCGCGCTGTGCTGATGCGGGCACTTTTAGCGCGGCTGCAATGTCGCGGGCGTGGTAGGGAGAAAGGCCCAGCAGAGGGTCTCCGGCGACTCGGAACAGCTTTTCCGGGGTCTTTTCGGCGACAACTTCAATCTCTACGCCACCCTCGGTGGATGCGATAACCACCGGAACCCCGAGGTCTCCGTCAACAATGATCGAGAGGTACAGCTCGTCTGCAATATCCGTCGCTTCTGCAATCAGGACTTTTCGCACCGGAACACCCTGTGGCCCGGTCTGGTGCGTGACGAGTTGTGTGCCGAGCATTCCTGCGGCGTACTTTTCAGCCTCATCCGGGTTAGATGCCAGCTTTACTCCACCGGCCTTGCCGCGGCCACCTGCGTGCACCTGTGCCTTCACCACAACCTGTCCGCCCAGCTTCTCGGCAGCAGCCCGTGCTTCGGCCGGTGTACTTGCCACCTCGCCGCGCGGAACTGGTACACCGAAACGCTGAAGGATGTCCTTCGCCTGGTATTCGTGAATATTCACCTGCGGGCGCCTCCCCGTTAGCCGTCGTAGTTTCTGGGCATGCTGCTTGCCGTGCAGACGCCGCGAGCATCATTGAAATACGGACCGACTAGCCATGCTAGCTAGGGACCGGTGTCATGTCCATTGAAGTTGATGGTTCGGGGGGCATGACTTTGTATAACTCGTTGGTTTTGTACGGAACGTTAACTATCTTGCGTTGAGATACAGCGGCAACAAGAAAAAGCCCCGGAGCATTGCTCCGGGGCGATTCACATTCACCAGCTTATGCGGGAAAGCAAGAACTAAGCCGCGTTGCGGGATTCCTTGGTGTTTTCACCGAGTCCGATACGCACGCGCAGCAGGCCCATCTCACTCTCAGAAGTGACCTGGATCTGCTTTGAGATTCCAGATGTGAGCGTTGCACCCACAGGCTCAAGAATAACCGGGGGGCTGATGTCACACGGGTAACCGGTTGCAGCGAGCTGAGTTGCAGCGTTTCCGGTGATGACGTTTGCGATCTCACCGAGGGCTGATAGCGACATCGGGTCTCGTGCGTCGAAGTCTTCGCCGACCATTCTCTTGACGATCTGTACAACCAGGTCCTGCGAGAAGCCGTAGAGCACGTTGCCCTCAAGCTTGCCGCTGATGCCGATGATGGCGGTGATGTCGTCCGTGGTGTACTGGTGCGACACTGCTTCGGCGTTCTTGACCTTCAGCGGGCAGCCAAATTCCTTCTGCCACACCATCTGGGCGGGCGTCAGGAACGGATTTACGTACTCTTGCTTCATCTATAAATTCCCCGGATGTTCAAAAATCACACGAGTCCCGGTAACACACACCCGGCAAAAATTCCTGGTGCAGATTGCGGCTGAATACCAGATAACTGGTGCAACCACTTCAACAGTCTAGTTACGTTGATACCGGCGTTTCATCAGGGATTTCACCTACCGGTATCGGGGATGGGACGGTGAGTTCACCCGCAAAACCACGCGAACAGAAGGGCAGGTTATTGGCCTGAGGCAGCACGATTCGCTCAATCACACACAGGATCTGCCCGAATTGCCCTAAATTCGAGTCGAATTTGCTGGCTTGCCGTTATTGCCGCGCGGGTTGTCGTTTGCTAATTTCACAATGTTGAGCCGTAACGACGGCCGAATCAGCATGGCCCGTAGGGCCAGAGTTCATAAAGGTCACCTGAAAAGCGAGATGGCACAGTCATCAAACGCAGTTCCGTTTGATTCTGACGACGACTCAGAAAACGACTCCACGACAGGAGACAGCACCTGTCCCGAGTGTGGAGATGAGTCTGTAGCAACGTACACCGACAGGTATACCAGCTACGAATACTGCACTAACTGCGACTGGTCAGACGAAGATTCATCTGAGCCAAGTTCCAACCGCGAACCGATACGCAAGGATCGCGGTCGGCTGGAAAACTAGCCAGGCGGGCATTTGCTCATTCGAATCCCGGCATACTGCCGGTATAGGTTCGCGCCACGGCTCATGCGATAACTCGTCGCAATTCAGACCGTCACAGCCACTTTGTGACCGTTGCTTCAGGTTTCCGTTCGGTCACCGGTGATACCGCTGGATGGCCGATGAACAGGCAACCAACCATCTTCCAGTCGGGATCTACACCGAGCGTTTCGCGAACCTCAGCCGGCTTGCATGTCCTGCCCGTAGACCATCCGACAGCAAGCCCTCTGGCATGTGCAGCCAGCATGAAGTTCTGCACAGCACACGCGACTGCCGCGTAATTCTCCTCGCTGACCTCTGGATTTGCACCCGGCAGAGCGAAGGTATAAACCAGCGCAGGCGTGTTTAGAATCTCTTCTTTTGCCTCAACCGCCGCAGCCGAACCGCGATTAGGGTTTGGCGTGTTTGCCAGCGTCCAGTTGTACACAACATCTGCAATAGCAGCCCGCCGTTCACCGCCCTTTCGCAAAACCACGAATCGCCACGGCTCAGTCATACGGTGGTTGGGCGCCCAGACCGCAGTATCGATGATTTCAGCAATCACGTCATCATCTACCGGATCAGGGGTGAACGAACGCACCGTGCGCCGATTTTTTATCAGGCGTTGTAGCGTGCCAAAATCATCGAGATTGCTCATCTTGACTCCTGGGAGGGAAGAAGCCGGTCGCGCTAGAACATAGGGGAGGACCTAGGCTGACCAACTAGGTTGCGGATTCTTTCGGGCCGGTAATCAGTGTGTCTGCGTTGGCAGCGATATCGTCGAATGATGAGTATGTGGTTGTCCAGAGCCTCGCGTACAGGCCATCTGCCTCAACCAGTTCATCGTGCGTGCCTTGTTCAATGATCTCACCACTCTGCACAACAATGATCTTGTCCGAGTTGCGGATTGTCGAAAGCCGGTGGGCGATAACCAGTGCCGTCCGGCCTTCAAGCAGCTTCCGAAGAGCCTGCTGAATCACCTGCTCCGTGTAGCTGTCGATGTTCGCAGTCGCCTCATCCAACACAAGGATGCGCGGGTTTGCGACCAACGCCCTCGCGAAGCTCAATAGCTGCCGCTGGCCTACGGAAAGGTTGGTGCCACGCTGCTCCAGCACAGTGTCGTAACCATTCTTCAGAGCCATCACGAAGTCATGCGCGCCAATCACCTTGCATGCCTGTATGACGTCATCCAGCGTTGCTCCCGTGGTGTTGTACCGGACGTTCTCCAGGACTGATTTCGAGAACAAGAACGGCTCTTGCAGAACCATGCCCATGACGCGGCCAATGGATTCCTGAGTCACGTCACGTACATCTATGCCATCCAGCAGCACGGCACCTTCCTGCACGTCATAGAACCGGTGCGCCAGTGCGGTGATGCTGGTCTTGCCGGAACCTGTGGGGCCAACGATGGCAACGGTCTGCCCCGGTTCTGCGACGAAGTTGATGTTCCGCAGGATTGGCCGCTCAGGGTCGTAACCAAACGTCACATCCTTGAACTGGATGCGACCCTTAATATCGCCAATCGGCTGGGCGTCAGGTTTGTCAGCAAGTTCCAGCGGGATATCGAGCAGCTCGAAGATGCGGTGGCCGGATGCTACGGCGCGTTGCAGCACCGCATAGTGCATGGTTAGCGTTCGGATTGGCTCAAAGAACCGCTGAACGTACAGCAGGAACGCGATCATAACGCCGACTTCCAGCGTGCCGTCCAACACTCTGCCGCCGCCTACTATCAGGACCATGGCCAACGCAATACCGGTCAACAGCTCGACGGACGGCATCAGGATGCCGCCGAGGCGCGCTGCCTTCACAGCAGACCAGAAGAAGGCACGGACTTTGCCTTCCATCACGTAGTAGTTTTCGTTCTGCCGGTTCATGGCCTGGACAACACGCATACCGCTAACGTTCTGATCCAGGTACACACCGACTATCGACGAGTTGCGCCTCATCCGCAGGAATGCGCGTCGGGCTATCGGCTGCCAGACGATCCTGATGAGCAGTAGTGCCGGTAAAACCGCAAGCGCCAGCAACCCAAGCTGCCAGTCCAGTATCAATAGCAGTACGACAATGCCGATCAGCGTGAGGATGTCGCCGATGACCTCGATGGACGACTCCAGCATCTCCTGCAAAGCGCCAACGTCTCCGAACATGCGTGACATGAGTGCGCCTATTGGCGTCTTGTCGGAGAATGAAAGAGCCAGCCGCTGTAGTTGCAGGAACATGTCCTTGCGAATGTCATACAGGACTTCCAGTGCCACGGCTGAGATCAACGCACGCTGCAGATAGTTGGTTAACCAGTACAGGGCGGCTGTCGCAAGCATGATGCCGGAGATGACCAGCAGCATTTGCGAGTCTTTCGGCGTGATTGCGCTGTCGATGCCAATCTTGATCAGAAACGGAACCGCAAGATTGGCTATGGTGAACCCTATGACCGCCAGCGTGGCAATGACCATCTGCTTCTTGTACGGACTGGCATAGAAGAAGAAGCGCTTGAAGACCGTCGAGTCCAGTTGCGAGAAAATCTCCTCGTCAGACTCGTGTAGCTCTTTATGCTGCTCCTCAGCCGTTGCCGGGCGCTGGCGTTCCGGTTCTGCTGACCGGTTTCCTCCTGCGACAGTTGCCATTAGTCCTGCACCTCCAGGCTCTGCTTCTGTTGCAGGTCCCACAGCTCCCGATAGTGCCCGTTCAGTGCTAGAAGTTCATCGTGCGTTCCGCGCTCAATAATCTTTCCAGCTTCGAGGACCAGGATTTCATCTGCCCTCTGGAGCGAACTCAAGCGGTGCGCGATGGTGATGATCGTGTGTTGTTGCGACATGCTGTCCAGCGCCATGCGAATCCGGGCATCTGTGCCGGCGTCGACGCTGGATGTTGAATCGTCGAATATCAGGATGGGAGCGTTCCGGAGGAGTGTCCGCGCAATGGCAACCCGCTGACGCTGACCACCGGAAAGGCCGATTCCGCGTTCACCAATGACCGTGTCGTAGCCATCTGGCAGGCCATTGATGAAATCATGCACCTGCGCTACCTGTGCAGCGGCGATCACGCTTTCCTCAGAGGCGTTCACGTCCCCGTATCGGATGTTGTCCCGGATGGTGCCG
>JAURLM010000012.1 GCA_030831265.1 Chloroflexota bacterium | reverse complement strand
CATAGATGTCAGGCGATCCGCCTCACGGTCGATGGTGTGAAGGAAGTCAAGGCGCGTCTCTTCGTCCCATTCAATATCAGATTCCAGCAAGCTGCTGACAAAGCCCTTGATGTGCAGCAGTGGTGTCCGCAATTCATGGCTGACCATGCCAAGCACCGCGTCACGAAGGCGATACGGCTGAACGCCGCCGGAAAAGCCGACTGTGACCGTTGCAGTTGCCGGCTTGTCTGCCTTGCCAGTTGGCAGCACCGAGATCATCACTTTGGCAGGTTCGCCATCGACAGCACACGGTCCGTTTTCGATCCAGCCGTCCAGCAACTGGGCCTCGCCAGACTCCAGCGCCCGTTCGACGGCACCGGGAACGTCCAGCGGCTTACCTACGTAATCAACGATCGCTTCAAACACTCTGTGCACAGTCATGCCGGCAAGTGTGCCTGCTTCGGCCCCGGCAAGGAATTCGGCGCGAGAGTTCGCCGTGACGATCGTCTGCCTATCGTCAACCATGAACACGCATTCAGGTAGCGTGTCCAGTAGTTTCGCCTTCGCTGCCATCAGGTTGCTGCGATCAGGAACCGTGCTGGCATCCGGGGACATTTCGAGCGGTTCGATTTTCATGCTCGTTTGTTCACTGGCACCATCGTATGAAATCGGGCCAGTCAGGACTTTCAGCTTTATCGCTCTATCTAACCCTGTTCACATCTGATGTACCCGTGCAGATACGATAGCTTACACAGGATTCCATAATTACTACGCGCCATTGTTTTGAAAACGCGCTGCTTGTCAATCCAGGAGGCGGCTGTTTCGCTGCGGAAGCATACACTTTCGTGATTACACGGTGATGAAAGATCCGTTTCCGTGTAATAACCCGTAAATCCCGGCCTGATTACAAATTCCAGGCAAAACAAAAGACCCGGCGCATACCGGGTCTTTTCAATATCCAACGACGTTGCGTGTGACTATGCAGCTCTGCTGTATTGAGACTCTTGCTGTTCAACAGCAGACCGGGCGGCCACTTCAACCTGGGCCTGCCTTGACCTGTCGCCTGTTCGCACAAGGAGAACCCCTGCGGTGACAGCGATGGCCACGACTGCGACGATGGCGATAATCACGCCCCAGCCAAATGCAGAGTACAAGAAGTAGGAAAGCGATCCCCAGCCAGCAAACACGGCAATGGCCATTGGGAGCCAGAATCGCTCGATGAAGCCGGATTCGGCATATACGTCATCATCATCCTGGTGCCAGAGCGCAGGAGACGGGTCTGATGAGCAGTCGCCATCAGACAGGGTTTCAAAGGACTGGCGTTGGCGATATACGTCCGCCATTGGACTGACTTTCTGCCGGGAGCATGCAGGTCGTCGCTGGTTGTTACCAACACTCTATTGCAGGTTCCACTAACTCGGTCAGTGTGCGTACCGGCACTCCCATATGCGTGCTGGCACCCATTTTTCACTTGCAGCACATGTGCCTGCACTAAACTGGCACTGCCCATTTCACCACGGTACGGATACTCACGAACTGAGCATTCCTCGCAGGTGATGTGAACGGTGAAATCAAGGCTCGACTTCGCCAGTTTGATCGATAACGACGGCTATCCTGCCACCTGCAGGCTGTCGGCACAGCGAGCGCACCTTTACCTCGGCCTAATATAGTCTGTGGCCGCATAAACACACCTGCCGGGGACACGCCCCGCCTATCACACGCTACCCATAGGATGACGCAATGGCTGAAGAAACCAATCGCCAGTGGACACTCGCAGCACGCCCCAACGGCTTCCCGAAAGAGAGCGACTTCACACTCGTCGAAGCATCCATCCCAGCCCCGCAACACGGCGAGGTGCTGGTCAAATCTGAATACCTTTCGCTCGACCCCTATATGCGTGGCCGCATGAACGACAAAAGGAGCTACGCAGCCAGTTTGCAGCTTGGTGACGTAATCATCGGCGAATCCGTAGGCCGTGTCATCGAAAGCAAAGCCACGGGGATTGCGGTTGGAGACTTCGTCACGACTCGTTCCGGCTGGCAGGAATACACCGTCGCCCACTCTTCTGCCGTTCGCAAGGTTGACCCTGACGTCGCACCAATCTCAACATCGCTCGGCGTACTCGGAATGCCGGGACTCACCGCATACTTCGGCACGTTGGACGTGTTAGGTCCAAAAGCCGGCGACACGTTCGTCGTATCAGCAGCCAGCGGTGCGGTTGGCGGAGTGGTCGGGCAGATTGCAAAGATAAACGGCTGCCGCGTCATCGGCACCGCAGGCTCTGACGAAAAGACCGCGTACATAGTCGATGAACTGGGTTTCGATGCGGCGATCAACTACAAGACTGAGAACGTGGCGGAGCGACTGCGAGAGTTGTGTCCTGGCGGCATCGACTGTTATTTCGACAATGTTGGTGCCGAGACGACCGATGCTGTGCTGGATAACCTGGCGTTTGGCGCACGCATCGCCATCTGCGGTCAGATTTCACAGTACAACGCATCCGGGCCGGTAATGGGGCCTCGGAACTTGCGGGCACTGCTGGTGGCACGGGCACGGATGCAGGGATTCCTGGTTAGCGATTTTG